>JAADYV010000144.1 GCA_010092855.1 Chloroflexota bacterium
ACCCAGCGCCGCGTTGATCGGACCGTCAACTATCACGCTGGCCGAGTTTGACTCCGACCTGTGCGGTCTGACGTCGCTGGTGTGTTTTGGGAAGCCCGGCGTGCCCGATGGCAGCGGACTCGCGCTCGACCCGCTGCGCGAAGTGGTCATGTGGCGGCTGGCCTACCGCAATTTCGGCGGGGATCAGCGTATCGTGGGCGACTTCGTCACCGACGTGACCGGCGCGGACGACGGTGGAATCCGCTGGTTCGAGTTGCAAGATACCGGCGGCGGCTGGACGCTGCGCCAGGAGGGAACCTACGCCGGGCCGGGCGGCGCGTATGACGGCGTGCACCGCTTTATGGGCAGCATTGCGATGGACGGCGACGGCAACATCGCGCTGGGTTACAGCGTCACCAACGACGTGGACGTGTTCCCCGGCATTCGCTACACGGGACGGCTGGCCACCGATCCGCCGGGCACGCTGCCGCGCGGCGAAACCGTGCTGGTGAGCGCCACCGCCAACAATACCTCCAACCGCTGGGGCGACTATTCCGCCATGAGCATCGACCCGGCGGACGACTGCACGTTCTGGTACACCAACAAGTACGGCACCGGGCAGTGGAGCACGCAGATCGCAACTTTTGCGTTCGATGCCTGCCTGGGCATCACCGGCAATGCGGACCTGGCGATCAGCAAAGACGATGGGCTGGTGCAGGTCGAGGCGGGCAGCGCGCTCACCTACACGATCCGGGTGACGAACGCCGGTCCCGACGTGGCCAGCGGTGCGCCGGTCGTCGATACGTTCCCCGCTGAAATCACGAGTGCATCGTGGACCTGCGCCGTCATCGCGGGCACGGGCGCGTGCGGCGACCCCGGCCCCACTGCGGGCGACATCAGCACTACCGTCGACCTGGCCCCCGGCGCGACGGCCGAGTTCACGGTCAACGCGACGGTCGACCCGCTGGCCACGCCCGGCACGCTGATCAGCAACACCGCCACCGTCAGCCCGCCACCCACCGTCGCCGATCCCGTACCTGGCAACAACTCCGCCCGCGACGGGGACACGCTGATCCTGGCCGTGCCTGGTCCCGAACCACAGCCCGGCCCGGACGGTGATTCCGGCGTATTAATCTTTGACCCTGGCCTGAGCAAAGTCGGGGTGTTGCAGCCCGGCGGATTGGGCTTGCCCGGCGAGCAGATTACGTGGACGATCACCGTCATAGGCGGCGGGGCGGTCGGTGCGGATGACGTGGTGGTGGTCGATACCGTGCCGTCCGAACTGCGCATCGACAGCGTCAGCACGCCGCGCGGCTCGTTCAGTTTCAGCGGGCAGACGGTCACGTTCACCATTGGCGACATCAGCCCTGGCGAAACGCTCACCTTGCAGATCGTGACGACCGTGCTCCGCAGCCCGGTGGACGGCACATTGACCAACGTCGTCACGCTATCCGGCGGCGGCCAGACGCGCCCCGCTTCCGCCACGCTGGACCTGGTCACCGGCCTGCCCAGCACGGGCTATCCCCCGCCGGACGGGGACTGACGCGCCTGGGTTGACAACCTGCTAACCGGATATTTTCCCCAGGGGTGCCGCGCGGTGCCCCTGGTTTTTTGCCAGAGTCACACGATGCGCTGCTTATGTTATATAGTTGTATCTACTGCCGTTGATTTGTTCAAAGTACACATAGCCCGTAGGTTAATTCCCCCCTGAGTTGTTGCCTGTTTTGTAAAAAAACGATTACAATACGTCCCAGCACTATTGCGTATCCTTGTGCCACCTCTATACAACTGCATCCATGGGGGAAAAAGACTTATGAGACGTGCTCGTATCACTGCACTCATTCTCGTCGCTTTTGTATTGAGCAGCGCTTTGCCCATTGTCCACCCCGAAGCGCAGCTCCCATTCCACACCGTTGACACCGCTGCCGCGCAAGGCGGCCTGCGGACTGTCACCCACGACCAGACGGGCAAACTGACCTTCGTCGGCGTAGACCGCAGCCAGGAATTCTCCGGCTTTGAGGCTGCGGGCTATGGCCCCAGCCCGGCTAACGCGCTGGCCGCCGTTTCGGGCTTTGCGACCGAATTCGGCCTCAGCAACCCCGGCTCGGAACTGTCGCTAATGCGCACCACCCAGGCCGCGGGCACCACCTACCGCTTCCAGCAGTATTACCAGGGCATCCCTGTGCTGGGCGGTGAGATGGCCGTCAACTACGATCCGTCCGGCAGGTTGGCCGCCCTCGCGGGTGAAATCTCGCCCGATTTGGACCTGAGCGTTACGCCTACCTTCCCGGCGGCGCTTGGTCCGTCCAATGCGCTGGCCCACGTGGCAAAGGTCGAAAACGTCGACCAGAGCACGCTGGCGCTGACCGACTTCGGCCTGTGGATTTATGATGCGCGCTTGCTGCGTCCCAGCAACGAGCCAGTTCGCCTGGTGTGGCGCTACGAAGTGACCTCCACCACCGGCGCGCCCATTCGCTACCTGGTGCTGGTCAATGCCCACACCGGGGCTGTCAGCCTGTCGTTTAACCAGGTTGATTACCTGTGGGGCGAGCTGGGCGAACAGGTCGCCGCAGAATACGGCCCGCAGGCTGTCGCGCGTGACCTGCCCGCCACGCGACCGGGCGCGCCCAACTTCCCCGATCCCTCGATCCAAACCTGGGACGTGAACTTCCAGCCGTTGGCTCCGGGCGCGCCCGGTACCACCCTGGTTTGCAGCACGCGCACGACTCTGGCGACGGCGGGCACCTCGTGCGATGGCACGGCCACCGTCACCCCGGCCAATGCCGCCAACTTCTGGACGATGGATACCTTCGACTACTACGACGCTTCCTACGGTCGCAACAGCATCGACAACCTGGGGATGGGGCTGGTCAACCGCGTGAATTACCGCGACGATCCCGCCACTCCGTACCTCAACGCTTTCTGGAATGGCTCGATGATGACCTACGGCGATGCCGACTTCTTCACCGTCGATGACGTGATCGCCCACGAGCTGACGCATGGTGTGACTGAATTCAGCTCCAACTTGTTCTACTACTATGAATCAGGCGCGATCAACGAAACGATGTCGGATGTCTTTGGCGAACTCGCGGACCAGGCCAACGGGATGGACAGCTACGGTGCTGGCGAAAGCGCGCCCTGGGCGATGGGCGAGGATTTGCCTGTACTCGGCGCGATCCGCGACATGTCCGACCCGACCATATTCGGCGACCCGGACCGCACGCAAAGCCCCAACTACTTCGTACCGGTAGATGGCGGCATCTGGGACAACGGTGGCGTGCACTTCAACAACGGCGTCGGCAACAAGGCCGCGTATCTGATGGCTGCCGGTGGTTCCTTCAACGGCTATACCATCACCGCCCTGGGCAATGTGAAGACGGGCGCTATCTGGTACGAAACAAACTTCAACCTGCTAACTTCCGGCGCAGATTGGGAATTGCTGGGTGCCGCGCTTAACCAGGCGTGCCAGAACCTGATCGGCGGACCAGAAGGCATCACTGCTGCTGACTGCACCGAAGTTTCGGAAGCAGTGCTGGCCACCGAAATGGCCATCGACCCGGTCTATGGTGAGGAACTCACCTACGACGCTGAGGCTGTTTGCCCCGGTGATACGCCGCTGACCGACCTGTTCTTCGATGGCTTCGAAGGCGGTTACGGCAACTTCACCGTCACTGCGCCGGTAGACCCGACCCTTGGCGCGATGCCGACCGGCGAAATGTGGGGCACGCCCGCTTATGGCCCGTATGCCGTCACCGGTGACAACGCCATCTGGGCGGCTTCCAACCCAGAGGTTCGGTTCTACCCGGGCGGGTTATACGAGTCGAACCTGACGATGAACACGCCGGTTTCGCTGACCGGTGGAACGACTTACTGGCTGCACTTTGATCACGCCATCGATATGGAGATCGTTTCCTACGACCCGGCAGTGAGCGACATCGCGTTTGACGGAGTCGTGCTTGAATACTCTACCGACGGCGGCGGAATCTGGAACGACATCCAGCCGCTCTTTGATGACGGGCAGGACTATAACCGTGTGATCTTTGACCTGTTTGGCAACCCGCTGGGTGGTCGCGCCGGGTTTGCGTCCGAAAGTCACGGCTATGTCTCGACCCGCTATGACCTGACGTCGCTGGCCGGGCAGGATGTACAACTGCGCTGGCGGCTTGGTTCCGACGATACCGCCCACTGGCTGGGTTACTGGATCGATAACCTGCGCATCTATGCCTGTAACCCGCCTGTCGAAGCTGACATGGAAGCGCTGCTGTATGTCGACCGGATCGAAACCCCCGGTGGCGGCACGGCAACCTTCGTCCGCCCGAACGACACGGTCGTCCTGGGCCTGATGGTTAATGATGCCGGTCCGGCTGATGCAACAGGCGTGGTGGCCGATCTGACGTTGCCGACCGGCATGTCCTACGTCAGCGACACCTG
>JAADYV010000652.1 GCA_010092855.1 Chloroflexota bacterium
CAAGAAGATGCCCGCCAGCTAGCCCACACGATATTCAGTCTGCCCCAACGACCAACGGCTATTTTCGCGGCGATTGACACCTTGGCTTTCGGGGTGCTGGCCGCAGCGCAGGACATCGGGTTACGAGTACCGGACGATGTGGGCGTGATCGGCTTTGACGACATCCAGGCGGCCAGCTATATGCGCCTGACCACAATCAACCAGCAGTTGCTGACCAGCGGGCGGATGGGGGCCCAATTGATGCTCGATTGGTTAAAAGATGGCATTTATCCCGAAGAACGACATCGCATTCAGTTGCCCTTAGAGGTTGTCCAACGGGCCACAACTAAAGCATATTACTCTGACACGAGTCTGTTTCCATCGTCAGACTGAGGAATTCAAGAATGTTAGGCATCATATCCTCATCTCGGATGCGCTCCCACCCATTCGCAGTGAACAATCCATCTGCACGCTGCGATCATGTTAAGGATGTCGGCCCAGTCCTGTTACAACGCCGGCTGGTGTTCTACTGCTGTGTATGTAACCCAACCAAAGGAGGTGCAACACCATAGACGAGCATATAGCATATGAAATCTATTCACATATCGCCCAGTTCGTTCGCTACCCACAACATATCAAGCAGTAAAAATTGGAGGAAAAAATGAAAGCGCTCAAGGTTTTGGTTTTGGTTGCGATTATTGTCGCCATCGCGCTGCCGATGTCGGTGGCTGCGCAGGATGACCCGACGGAAGTCACGCTGTGGTATCACTCCGGTCGAGAGGGTGAACGTACCGCCCTGGACGACATCATCGACAGCTTCAATGAATCGCAGGGCGAGTGGGTCATCACTCGCACCGAGATTCCCGAAGGTAGCTACAATGACAACGTGAAGGCCGCTTCGGTGGCGGGTGAACTGCCGTGCGTGTTGGACTTTGATGGCCCGTTCATCATGAACTACGTGTACTCGGGCGACCTGATTCCGTTGGATGAATATGCCAGCGATGAACTGCTGAGCGACGTGCTGCCCTCGATCATTGCCCAGGGCACCTACACCGACGGTATGCTGTACTCCTTCGGCCAGTTCGACAGCGGCCTGGGGCTGTGGGGCAACCGTGCCATGCTGGAAGAAGCCGGTGTGCGCATTCCTGAAGGCCTGGAAGATACCTGGACCTATGATGAATTCAGCGCTGCGCTCGATGCGTTGGCCGCTGTCGTTCCCGAAGATGGCTACGTTATCGACTTAAAGATGAACTACACCGGCGAATGGTCGGCCTACGCCTTCGCGCCCTGGCTGATGAGCTTCGGTGGCGAAGTGATCAACCGCGACGGCTACGACACTGCTGACGGCTACCTCAATGGCCCCGAAGCGGTCGAAGCGTTCACCTTCCTCCAGAACCTGTTCCTGGACGGCTACACCACCGACTCGCCGGTTGACCCCGACGCCGACTTCATGGAAGGCCGCGTCCCGCTGTCCTACTGCGGTCACTGGTGCTATAACAACTACAAGGACGCCCTGGGCGACGACCTCGTCCTGATCCCGCAGCCGGACTTTGGTTACGGCGCAGTCACCGGTATGGGCTCGTGGAACTGGGGCATCACCAGCACCTGCGAAGTTCCTGATGGTGCCTGGGCCTTCATCGAATACGCGATGGGACCCGACAACATCATCCTCATGACCGAAGAAAACGGTGCGGTACCGGCCCGCGTCTCCTTGCTGGAAGCCGACGAACGCTATGCCGAGGGTGGCGACCTGCACATCTACTTCCGCCAGCTCAACGAAGGTGTCGCCATTCCGCGCGCCGCGACTGTGGTCTACCCCACTATCTCGAGCCAGATGGAAACCATCATGCGCGCTATCGCCAACGGTGAGGACGTGCGCACGACGCTGGACGAAGCGGTTGCCGAAATCGACACCGCCATCGCTTCGTTCGAGTAAAAGCCTGGCTGTCGAAATCTAAACAACTCCGGGGAGAGCAGTTTTCTCCCCGGAATCTTAAATGGAGGACAAGCTGGTGCAAACACTTTTTGAACGACTTTTTAGTGGACGACGCAAACAAGAGTTTTGGGTAGCATTGTTGATGGGTGGGCCAGCTTTCCTGCTTCTAATCATGTTCATGATCTGGCCTTTCCTCAACGGCATCCGGCTCAGCCGCACGAATCAGCAATTCAATAGCACCACCGGCGACGTTGTGGGTGGTAGAAATTACGATAACCTGCTAAGCCTCAATATCGCCGAATTACCCGATGTCCCCGATGATTTACCTACCGACGAAGATCTCTCGAACCGGGAAAGAATACTGGAAGGCGTCTGGTGGTACGCGGACGAAGAGGGTAATGCCGAATTTGCCGAGTTTAACCTGAACAATGTGTTGGATGCCCCTGAAGGCACCTATGAGTTACTCAACATCTTCACCTACGGATTTGGTAATCGAATCCCGCCTGAGACCACGCTATTCACAGAAGGACTTCTATATAGTGGAGATCGCCTGAACTACCTAAGATACTCCAATGTGAAAAAGTCTGGCGGCATGTACCTGGGTACAGTAGCTTCTGGTGCCGATGACTTCCGACAGGCGGCTGAAGCGAACCTCGCTTTGGTGCAGAATACAGACGGCGTACGGGCGGATGACTTGCTAACGGCAGAACTAGTGTACTTGCCGCCCGAATGGGCCGACCTGGAAGTCTGGGGCGAGGATGAATTGCGCAAGGTCTACGAGTACACAGTGTTGGACCGGACATATGGCGTGTTTGTCGAAGAATACGACTATTGGCAGGCCCAGCTCGACTTGCAACGCAGCACAACCGATCCTGACAACCTGATCGGCGTTGCGATCCTGCGCAACCCCGGCCCCACACGTAACCTGCTTACACCAGAAGAGGTCGAAGAACTGCGCGAGCCAATCTGGTGGTATGAAAACAGCCAGGGCGATCTGTTGTTCAAATGGTATCCTGCCAATCTGGAAGAAGTAGGGTTGGAGGAATTCGACGACTATCCCATCGACGCGGTGTGGATACGTTTCGAATTCCGGGGCAAACAGTACGCCATCATCGCCAAAGACAAAGACTTTTACATCGCACTGCGCAACAACCTGTATTTTGCGCTGGTTGTCGTGCCGGTGCAGACCGCGCTGGCGCTGCTGATGGCCATGCTGGTCAACCAGAAACTGGCCGGGATGGAGGTGTATCGCACGATCTACTTCAGCCCGGTGGTGACAGCCATGGTGATCATCACGATTGTCTGGAAATGGTTGTACAACTATGACGCCAATCTCCCACAACTCAACGGGTTGATCAACCAGTTTCTAGACTCGATCAGCGGGGGCAGAGTTGGCCCCTACGACTGGCTCGGTGATCCGAAGCTGGCGATGCCGTCGATCATGATCATGTCGATCTGGCAGGGGGTTGGCTTCCAAATGATCATTTTCCTGGCCGGGCTGCAAGACATTCCCGAAGAGATGTACGAAGCGGCCAGCATTGACGGTGCAGGCATCTTCGCCAAGTTCCGGTTCATCACGCTGCCCATGCTGCGCAATACCATGATCTTCGTCGTACTCACCACAACTATTCTCGCTTTCCGGTTGTACGACCAGGTGAACGTACTTGTCCAACGCGGCGCGCACGAGGACTCCATCAAAACGATGGTCTGGCTGGCTTTGAAGCGTGGACGCGAACAAAACCGCATTGGCGAAGGCGCAGCGATTTCAGTGGTTTTTGTGCTGATTGTGCTGTTCGTCTCGCTCATTCAGCGCACGGTGGTACGCTCTGAGAGCGCGATAGACAGGTAAATGACGATGACTACTTTAACGCAAGAACAACTCGACCAGGCCAAACGCCAGGAACAGATTTACCGCGTTCGACAGTTGATTTCGAAGACCATCGACTACGGGTTTATGACCTTCCTGGGCATCTTCTTCCTGTTCCCCATCGTGTTTATGGTGGTGGCTTCGCTAAAACCGGCGCGCCAGATTTTTGCCGACCTGAAATCCATCTGGGCGTTTGTTCCCCGTCCTGATACGCTGACCCTGGCCAGCTACGAAACGGTCTTCGACCAGGTGCCGTTCGAACGGTACGCTTTCAACTCGATTTTCCTGACGCTGGTAATCGTCATCACGGGACTGTTTGTCAACAGCATGGCGGCTTTTGTGCTGGCGCGGCTGCGCTGGCCGGGACGCCAACTCGTGCTGGGCATTGTCGTTTCGCTGATCATTATCCCACTGGAAGCCATCGCCGTCCCCTTGTTGATGCAGGTTTCCAACCAGATGACGACCGCCCTGGACCTGCTCGTGACGCTGACGCTGGTTGGCACCTCCGCGATGCTATGGATCATCCTGTGGGGTGCATCCTATGGTGTGATCCAGTCCCGACCTAGTTTGCAGAACTTGCCAGTTCCAGCACAGTGGTGGCTGCGCGGCATATTTGTGGTGCTGCTCTCGCTGCCGTTCGAAGCCCTGCTCTATTTGCTCTATTTCCAGGTCATGGGTGACGACAAATGGTTTGACTCCTACCATGTGCAGATCGTGCCATTCATAGCCGAACCATTCTCGATCTTCCTGTTCTACCAGTTCTTCATCGGCATTCCCAAAGACTTCGACGAAGCCGCGTATGTGGATGGCGCGGGACCCTTCCGCATTTTCTGGCAGGTGATCGTGCCGCTTTCACGCCCGGTGTTTGCTACCCTTGCCATCCTCAAATTCTTGCAGTTCTGGGCCTTCTACCTGTGGCCGCTGCAAGTGACCGTTAGCCAGAAATACTATCCGCTGATGGTGGGGATGGACACCTTTAACCTGTTGTATACAGGTGAGCAGGAGCCGCCTATCGGACGGTTGATGGCATATGCCTCGCTGGTGACCGTGCCGGTGCTCATCACCTTCCTGATCTTCCAGCGCTGGTTTGTGCAAAGTGTAAGCAGCAGCGGTGTGAAGGGATAAGTCTCTTCAACACCGACAACCACGCTAGCTCCGGCGTGGGATAGGCGGGATACGGGCAGCCAACTCACGACTGCCCGTCCTGTTGTGTAGGGGGAAAGACGCTCAAGCTGGATACAACTATGAGCAGCGGGGTCACGCGAACAATAAATTCGTTACGCCCATGTTAGCCATCAACTGTGCGGTAAGGCGGTGCAACGCAGCGTCATCGCCGGTCAAATCGGTCAGGGTGCCATCCTCTGCGATGGCCCGCACACGCTCGAACCCCATGCCCAGCACTTCAGCCAACGCCTGCTGTGGCTCGAACCCAAATGATTGCAGCGCCTGCGGGTTGTATTCCATCACCATGACCATCCCCGGCGAATTGGCGATGGTTTTCCGCATCCCACGCAAGGCACTCATCTCGGCCCCTTCGATGTCCATCTTCACTACGTCCACGCGCGCGATGCCCAGGTCCGCCAGGCAGGTATCCACTGGCGTCGTGCGCACGCTGTAGGTCCGGATCGGAAAGTCGGTAGTTATGCGCGGAGCAATGTCTCCGCCGGAAACCTGAGCTTTTTGCAGCGCCAACATCGCCTCGTCATAGTGCAGCGAGCCACTGGCTGACATCATCAGGTAATCGTACAACTCGGCGGTGCCTTCTTCTTCTGCGACGGCGAGTGGCAGCAGTGTGACGTTGGCCAGGTGTCCGAGGTTGTGCTCCAGCACGGCAAAGGTGCGTGGATGCGGCTCAAAGGCGACCACGCGCCCTTCTGGACCCACCAGCTTGGACCACCGGCGCGCATAATAGCCCACGTGTGCCCCAATATCCAGCACTGTCATGCCAGGTTGTACCAGCCGGTCAAGCTGGGTGGTGGTCGCGCGTTCGTGCCGGTTAGTGAGCAGCTCCAGCCGAAACCAGAACGGATCGTCGGGCATGGTGCGGAAGCGCTGCCCGCGTTCGAGCAGCGGAATGACACCCGCTGTCATCACACCATGCACAGCAACGTGCAACGGGCGAAAACGCTTAATTGTTTTGCGATAGAATGCCAGGCTAATATCAAATGCGCGGCTCAAGAGTCAAATCCTAATTGTCATTCGTGCTGGTAGCGCTATACTCGTTGGGTATTCACCTGCTGGGCGGCCAGTTTGCCTCACAGCATCGGTCAAACGATCGTGCTGTAGCGTGTATTGGCCAACACCACTTAGACTAACGCAGGCGGCCCAAGAAAACAAAAGGAGCGCACGATGGCATACCAACTCGTTTTGCTGCGGCATGG
>JAADYV010000653.1 GCA_010092855.1 Chloroflexota bacterium
CCAGCGCCGGGGCGTTCCAGGACCCGCCGACTGCCACACCGGAACCGACGCCGGAACCGGTCCCGCTGGCGGAACGGCTGGTTTTTGGTGCGCCGTACATCCACCGCAGCGGTGTCGTCCAGACGGCCCGCCCGCTGGGTGACGAGTGGCAGGTATCGGAGTACCTGAGCAACGGGTATTCCGGGCAAATCCCCACCGTGTTCATGATCAACAATCTGGACCTGGTCGTGGTGCACCACTACCTCAGGTCCGGCATTGCGTTCGAAACGTTGGACACGCTCAGCACAGAGTTTCTGACGACCGCGTATTTTGCCGCCGAATGGCAGGAATACGACACATGGGCGGAAACGGCGCGCACGGTCACCGGCGAGGCAGTGATCACGGACTTTGCGCTGGCCGTCAATGACCTCGACTTTCTGGCGCGCGATGTGTCCTCGGTGGTCGAGAGCTGGCTGGTGGTCACGCGCGTGGTGGTGCCCGCCGATTCACCGGAGCTGCTGGACTTGCTCATGGACGAGGTGCTGGCCCGGCTGGTGGTGTACCCGCAGATGCTGGCGCTGCCGCTGGGCTGGCCAATTCACGCGGACCAGGACCTCGGCGTGATGCTGGAGATGCCCCCGGCCATGACGCTGGGGCTGGACGTGCCGGGCCAGTACGCCATGTATTGGCTCATGACCGGCGATGAAGCAGGCGATCACCCGTATGTTGAACTGCACGCGCTGGAAAGCGAGGTGGCGGATGTGCGCGACTGGATCGCGGTGATGTACCCGGACGCGGCCATTATCGACGCGGCAGCCAGTGACGCGGCAGCCATCGACGGCAATGACCTGGTAGTCTATACCTATGTGGACCAGACGGGCGTGGAACGGTGTGTGTTGGGCGTGCTGGTGTCCGGCGCAGACGGCCCCCTCGCGGTGGTCACGGCGACGGCGATGGCGGCTGAGGTTCCCAACTGGCTGGATGAGAGCACGCTGCCCCCGCTGTATAGCGACGTGAAGCTGGTCATCACGCAGGGTATCCAGGTGCTGGTTCCGGCGGCGGAGTAGGGGCCGGAATCGGTTCGTTTACGCTCTGGTGGGGGGGGGCTGTGCTGCGCCCCTGCCAGGCGGGACCGGCCAATGGCCCACACACACCGCTGAGACTTTGGTCCCAAAGATGAGGAACGGCACTGCCCCGAAGCGCTAACGTTTGCTACAATCACGGCATGACCGACGATCTCGAGTTTCAGCTTAACTTCCTGTTCCAGACTGCCGCCGAGGGCATTTTGCTCACCGATGCGGACGGCTATTTGCTGCGCCTGAATCCGGCAGCAGCCGCCATGCTGGAACTCTCGCCGGACGAGGTGCTGGGCCAACACACGGCGCAGTTGTTCAAGTACCGGCCCGCGTTGGTGCGGCTGTTGAACCAGGCCGGGGACCGGCAGGCCGAGGTTACACTGCCGCACAAACGCCTGGCAACCGGCAGCGCCACCGACCGGCCCGGCGGCGGGCGGATCGTGCTGCTGCACGATGTCACCGAGCGGCACGACATCGACTCGCGGCGCGAGAACCTGCTGCGCCAGGTGGCCCACGACTTTCGCAACCCACTGAACGCCCTGAGCGGGTACGCCGACCTGGTGGGCAAGTTCGGCGACCTCGCCCCAGAGCAGGAAAAGTACCTGGGCCGCGTGCGGCAGACGGCGGGCAAACTCTACGACCTGGCCGAAACGCTGGTCGATCTGGCGTGGGTCGAAGCGGGCATGTCATTGGAACACAAACCGGTCGAGCTGGCGCACCTCATTCGCGAGGCGGCTAACCTGCTCACGCCCGAAGCCCACGAACGCGATGTCACGATTGTGATCAGCATCCAGGACCCGGTTCCCAGTGTGATGGGCGATCCGCGCCGCTTGCGAGAGGCGATTAAGGGGCTGCTGGATAACGGTGTACGCTATTCGTCGCCCGGCTCGAACGTGGCCATCCACGCCTGGCAGGACGGCACCAAAGTCTACTGCTCGGTGGGCGACCAGGCATCGGCATCAGCGTGGCAGACCAGGCCCACATCTGGGACCGGATGTGGCGCTCGGCGGATGAACGGGTGCGCGCGCAGTCGGGGGGCGGCATCGGTCTAACCTTCGTCAAAGTCATCATCGAACGGCACGGCGGCGATATCTGGATAGACAGCGAGCCGGATACGGGCACCACCGTGACCTTTATGCTGCCGCTGGCCGAGGGCTGGTAAAGGGTTGGATATTCCATGACTGATGTGTTGGGGCCGGCGCTGGAATGCGTCAATGCCTTTTATGTGCGCATGTTTCGCGACTGGCCACAAGCAGTCACGCGCAGCATCAACGGCTATACCCTGAGTTACAGCGGCGGCACCCGCCTCAACGGTGCGAACCACCTCTGGTTTCATACGCCCGAGGCGCTCAGCGGGGACGCGCTGGAAACAGCGGAAGCGTTCTTCAAACCCTATCGCGCGGCGTGGAGCGTGGTCTTCACCGATAGTTACATGCCGCAGGCCGCCGACTACTTGAGCCAGCGCAGCTACTTCACCCGCTGGACCTCGCCATTGATGGTGCTCGACCACGACCCGCAGCTCCTGGCCGGGCGCACTGATACGCCGGTGTTGGTGGCCACCACGCGCGAGCACCTGGACGCGATAGGCGTGGTGATGTCCGAGGCGTTTTCGACCGGCAGCGAAGTCAACCGCCGCATCACGCGCCCGGAGCACCTGGACGACCCGGCCATCACCCATTACGTGGTGTATGCCGGGGACGAACCGGCGGCCTGTGCGACGGTGGTGGCGTGTGGGGAATTGGCCGGAATCTGGAACGTGGGCACACGCTACAAGTTCCGGCGGCAGCGCTTCGCCACGACGGTGATGTTCGGGGTGCTGGACGATCTGCGGCAGCGCGGCTTTCCGGTCACGGTGCTGATGGCGTCCCACGCGGGTTTTCCGCTGTACGAGCGGATGGGCTATCGCACCATCGGCACCACGCACTACATGGCCCCGCCCTACATCAACCGCGTGCAGTGGTAGGGGGGGCGTCGGAACGCGGTGCTACTCAAAGCAGGCCAACGTAAAAACCAGCAGGTATGTCTGGGTGGTGTCGCCCTCGACGGTGAACAGCGGGTAGCTGTGGCCACAATTCAGTTGAAACTCGCCTGCGACCGGCATTGGCGTGCGTGCGCCCGGTGCGGTGGGCACCACCCACAGGTATGAGTCACTGCCCGGTGGGGTATCGTATACGAAATAGAAGAAATAGCGACCATCGGGGGTCACCTGGCCTGCCAGTGGGACACCGCGCCGGTTCGTGTCCCACTTTTCCTCGGGCCAGTTCGTCAGGTCGATCAGCGGCGTAATCTGCAACGTGTCGAGTTCCAGGTAGGTGACGTGGTTACCAATCGGGTCGTAAGGCGCGGCGATGCCATAATACCGGGGCATCAGCGCGCTGCCATCGGCGGTCCACGTCAGCTCCAGCGGTTCCAGCCCAAAGCCATAATTTGCTGGCAGCCCGAGTTGCAGGTTCGCGGCGGGCAGCACCTCGGTGAGCGTACCGGTGGTCAGGTCGAGCAGGTACAGGCTTTCGGTGGGCGGAAAGTTCCAGGCCGCTGGCAGCAGCGCCAGGCTTTGACCATCGGGGGAAACCGCTCCCTGGATGGAATAGAAAAAACCGAGCTGGCCGTCCAGGTCTGCCACCAACGCCAGTGTACCCTGGGCCGGGTCCAGGCGATACAGCGCGGCATCGGTGGGCTGTTGTTCGTTTTCCTCTAAATACTCGACAAAGAGCACATAAAACACGTCGGGTCCGGCCCACA
>JAADYV010000654.1 GCA_010092855.1 Chloroflexota bacterium
CTTTACCATTTCTCCAACCCCTCTCCTACGAGGATCGCCGCCTGCGAGGATACCTGCCTGTGATTGTACGGCAGGGAGTGTAGAGCGTGCAAGCAGTGGTTAGAATGCTGGTATCAGACAGAATGCGGTATAGTTGTGCGCAGCATTCTAGATTCAGTGTACCCACCCAGCACCACTACAGGAGTTTCAGGTTGTCCCTACCCAACACCATCACCGTAGACGGGCCCGCCGGTTCGGGCAAAACCAGCGTTTCGTTTGCCGTCGCCCAACGCATCGGCTACCTCTTCGTTGATACCGGCGCATTTTACCGCGCGATGACGTTTCTGGCGCTGGAAAAACGGCTCAACTTGTCCGACCAGCAGCAGGTGACCGCCCTGGCTTTGCACACACACCTGGACATGACGCCCGACCTGGCCGATGATGGTCGCCAGTACACCCTGCTGGCCGATGGTCGCGACATCACGCCCCACATCCACACGCCGACCGTCGATGCGCACGTCTCGACAGTAGCCGCCATGCCCGGCGCGCGGGACGCCTTGCTCGACGTGCAGCGATCCATCGGAAAACGCGGTCAGGTGATCATGGTGGGGCGCGACATCAGCACGGTAGTGATGCCGGACGCTGACCTGAAAATCTACATTGACGCCAGCCTCAACGAACGCGCCACGCGACGCTATCACCAGCGGCTGGAAACTGGTGACGCCGCTGACCTGGGCGAGATTCGCGCCGGGCTGGAACAGCGCGACACATTGGACAGCCAGCGCAAAGTTTCCCCGCTGCAACAAGCTTCGGACGCAGTATATCTCGACACCAGCGCTATGACGCTGCAACAGGCGATCGACGCCATGCACCAGCTTATTCTGGACTGGACACCAAACGGGTAATTTCCGCCACCTGACACAGCGCGTTATAATAACGGCTGCGTATCTATCCACCTCAAGGGGATCATCGCGGCATGACGCTGCTGTACCTGGTTGCGGCCTGGGTCGCAGGCATTTTCCTGGCATCCTCCAGCACGACGACTGCCGGTGTCTGGCTGCTGGTGGCGGGTGGCGGCCTGATGCTGTCCAACACCGTGCACCACCACCGGCCCTGGCGCATTCTGGCATTCTGCGCGGTGTTGTTTGCGCTGGGCGCAGCGCGCCATGCCTGGGCTACCCGCCCCCTGGACGGTAACCACGTCGCCAACTTCACCGGCGCGGGGCACTTCACCCTAACCGGCACCATCACCCAGGACGCCGACATCCGCGACAACCATGTTAACCTGCGCGTCGAGGTAGACACGATCCGCTACGGCACCGGTCCCGACTACGACAGTGATGGGCTGCTGCTGGTCCAGGCACCACGTTACGGCGAGTACCAGTACGGGGATTGTGTGCGCGTCAGCGGTGAACTGCAAACGCCGCCCGAATTCGACGACTTTTCCTACCGTGAATACCTGGCCCGGCGCGGCATTCACGCCATCATGCCGTATGCCGAGGTGGACGTCATCGCGCAGGACCAGGGTCGACCCTGGTTTGCGTTGATGTTCTCTCTCAAGGAGCGCGCGCAGAATACCATTAACGACTTGTTGCCTAGCCCGCAAGCGCCGCTGTTGAGCGGGATTCTGCTCGGCAACGAGCGTGACATTTCCGAGGACGTGCGCGAAGACTTCAACGCCACTGGCACCTCCCACGTTATCGCCATTTCCGGAGCAAACATCATCATCGTGATCCGCGTGCTGATGGGTTTGCTGCGGCCAGCGACTGGCCAACGACGGGCCGCATGGTTTACGGTGGGCGGAGTGGCAGGGTATACGCTGTTGGTTGGCGCCGATCCCGCTGTTGTCCGCGCCGCGATCATGGGGGGGCTGTCGCTGGTGGCGATGGACCTGGGCCGCCGCACCTACGGGCTGACTTCGCTCGCGTTTTCAGTGTGGTTGATGACGTTGTGGAATCCGCTTACGCTGTGGGATGTGGGTTTCCAGCTCAGCGTGGCCGCCACCGCCGGATTGGTGCTGTTCAACGAACCGTTGACCAAACTGCTAGATTGGCTGCTACGGCGTGGATTCTCAGGCGATACCGCTCGCCAGATCACTAAGTGGCTGAGCGAGCCGGTGGTAGTCAGCCTGGCGGCGCAGATCACGACCACACCCTTGATCCTGCTGTATTTCGAAAGGCTGTCGCTGGTGTCGTTTTTCGCAAACGTGTTGATTGTCCCCGCCCAGCCGTACATCATGACCGTCGGCGGGCTGGCAGTGCTACTGGGCATGGTCTGGCAGCCGCTGGGCGCACCGCTGGCCTGGATCGTGTGGATACCATTGAGTTATACGCTGGGCATCGTGCGTCGCCTGGGTGATGTGGAGTGGGCCGCGACCGACGTTGATCTCACCACACAACACGCCTGGGGATTCTATGGCCTGCTGCTGGTGATGGCCCTGTTCCTGATCCAGCACCGGGACGACCGGGCGGCCCTGCTGCGCGTGCTGCGGCAGCGTATCACGGCCCTGGGCATTGTGATCGGTGGCGCAGTCGTCGCCATCCTGGTATGGGCGTCAGCGCTCAGCCAGCCGGACGGCAAGCTACACGTCTGGTTCCTGGATATCGGGCACGGCAACGCGGTCCTGATCCAGACGCCAGACGGGGCGCAGATTCTGGTGGATGGCGGGCCGAACCCGACCCAATTGCGCCGCGCCGTCGGCGATCACCTGCCGTTCCGGGACCGGGACCTGGACGTGCTGATCGTGACCCAGCCACGCGACACGGCTATCGGCGCGCTGCCCGAACTGCTGGACCAGTACGACGTCGGTCTGGTCCTGACCAATGGCCAAACGGGGGACTCCGAGGAGTTCGATGCGCTGCAACGTGCGTGGGCAGAACAAAAGGTTGAGGTAGTGCCGGTTTCAGCGGGGTATCGCGTCGAGACAAACGACGGCGTACTGCTGGAAATCCTGCATCCCCAGACCGCCCCGGAATCCAATACCAACACCAAAACCGCTGCGATCGTCATCCGCGTGTCATATGGCGACACGTCGTTTTTGCTGACCTCCGAGCTTTCGGAAACGGGTGCGTTGACGATGCTGGAAGCGGGCCGGTACGCAGGCAGCACAGTTTTACAGTTACCGGATCACGGCAGCGGCTCGACCAATTCGCGCTTTTTCCTGCAAACGATTGATCCGCAGGTGGCCGTGATCAACGTGGGAGCAGGCAACCGGGCTGGCCTGCCTGATCCCGCGGTGATCGCGCACCTGAGCGCCATCGGTGACCGTCCGCTGTACCGTACCGACCAGGACGGTACGGTTGAGATGGTTACGGACGGTCGGACGCTGTGGGTTTATGCGGAGGACTGATTTGGGCGCTGCCGCCCGACCGCGCGCGCTCCATTTCCCATTCCTGGCTGTTGAGCGGTGTTTCGCCGTTTTTGGGTTCTAACCGCACATAGGTGCCATCGGACTGCAATTCGCGCGCCTTGACGTTGTCTAACATCTGGATCGCCAGAATCTCGTCCACAATGCGCAGCTTGAGCTTCTCATCTTCGACCGGGAAGATCGTCTCCACCCGGCGGTCCAGGTTGCGCGGCATCAAGTCGGCGCTGCCCATATACACCTCAGCCTCGCCACCGTTCGCAAAGTAGTAAATGCGCGGGTGTTCCAGGAAACGCCCTACGATACTGGTCACGCGAATGTTTTCGCTGATGCCTTCCAGCCCTGGACGCAAGCAACAAATGCCACGCACCAACAGGTCGATCTTAACCCCCGCCATCGACGCTTCGTACAGGCGGCGAATGAGTTTGGAATCGACCAGAGCGTTCATCTTGAAGATCACGCGCGCCAGACGCCCCGCTTTGGCGTGTTCAATCTCGCGCTGGATCAACTGGTCGAAGCGTTTGCGCAGGTGCTCTGGGGCAACCAGCAGTTTGCGATACTGTGCCGCCGGAGCGTAGCCGGTTAGCCGGTTGAAGAGTTCACTGGCGTCCATGCCCAGGTCCTGGCGGCTGGTCAACATGCCGATGTCGGTATAGATACGTGCCGTCGTCGCGTTGTAGTTGCCCGTGCTGAGGTGGATGTAACGCCGCAGTTCGCCTTCTTCGCGCCGCACGACCAACGCCACCTTGCAGTGCGTCTTGAGGCCCAACAGCCCGTAGACCACGTGCACGCCCTGCGCTTCCAGCTTGCGCGCCCACACGATGTTATTCTCCTCATCGAAGCGTGCCTTGAGTTCGACCAGCACCGCGACCTGTTTGCCGTTTTCCTGCGCTTCCAGCAGCGCGTTCACGATTGGCGAATTGCTGCCCACGCGATACAGCGTGACCTTTATGGCCATCACCTGGGGATCGTGGGCGGCGGTACGGATAAACTCGATCACCGGCAGGAACGAATCAAATGGGTGATACACCATCACATCGTGCTGGCGCAGCAGCGCGAACAGGTCCTCGCTCTGGTTGAGCACTGGCGGGCGCTGGGGCACATAGGGCGGGTCTTTTAAATCCGGTACATCCAGTCCAGCCAGCGCAAACAACTGGCTCATGCCCAGCGGCGCTGCCAGCGAGTAGATGTCCGAGCGCTCGACACCAAGATAGCCCTTGAGCATGTCCAGCAAAAACTGCGGCATATCTTCCTGAATTTCCAGACGCACCACGCGCCCAAAGCGCCGCTGGCGCACGCCAGCCTCGATTGTCTCCAGCAGGTCGGATGCCTCGTCCTCTTCGATCTCCATATCGGCATTGCGCGTCACGCGGAAGGGATGCGATTCCAGGATTTGCATACCGGGGAAGAGTTTTTCCAGGTTGGCGGCAATGATCTCTTCCAGGAACACAAACGTTTTGCGCTTGCCCACGCGCTTCTTCAAATACTTGTGCGCCATCTCGTCCACCGACACCAGCCGGGGCAGAGCCTGCGGCACCTTCAGACGCGCGAAACGCTGTTGCTTGTTCTCGTCCAACATCAGCACCGCCAGGTTCAGGCTGAGATTGGAAATGTGCGGAAAAGGCCGGCCTGGATCAACCGCCAGCGGCGTCAGCACCGGGAAAATCTCTTCTTCGAAAAAGAGTTGTAACGCTTCTTTGCGGTCATCGGGCAGATCGCTGTAACTGCCAACGATGATGTTGTGCTGCTTGAGCTCTGGTACCAGTTCGTCCCAGAAGCAACGGTATTGGGCGTCGAACATGGGCAGCAGGCGCTTGCGAATGGCAGCCAGTTGCTGGGCAGGAGTGAGGCCATCGGCGGGCGTTTCGATGACGCCAGCGGCAACCTGCTCGCGCAACCCAGACACGCGGATCATAAAGAATTCGTCCAGGTTGTTGGCAAAGATCGCGAGGAACTTGACTCGTTCCAGCAATGGATTGGTGGGATCAAGCCCTTCTTCCAATACCCGATAGTTGAATTCCAGCATACCAAGTTCGCGGTTGATGTATAGGGCGGGATCGCGAAGATCGACCTCCCGTGAAGGAGTCGCTGATGGGGCCTGAGCAGAAACAGTTTCTTGCGCCATAGAATTCTAACCTTACCAATACGCCGATATGACGCGAGTATAACACAAGACCCGTTTGCAGTGACAAGTAGCGACTATAATAAATAATGGGCAATGTTTTTCTAAATCTCGCACTTATTGCGCAGATGTTGGTGAAACTGTAGAATTCATCTTAGACAATGTTGACAAGGGAGTTTGAGGCTTTCGTACAAGGGTCAGCACGGCCCCACAAGGTATAGCAACGGGAAGAGAAAACAATGTCAACACGACGTTTCCACGATGACATGGCGGACAATTCTGCACAATCGGCCAATATGCCGCCAGCAAACTATCCCGGCGGCGAACGGCCCGCCGATTCTCGCCAGCGTGCCCGCAGCCCGCGTGGCAGCAGCAGCCGCAACAATGCCGCCCACATGCCCCGCACGCTCGCCCAGGTGATGACCGAAGCCAACGACATGGTGGTGCGTGGTGATCTCACCGAGTACGTCCCGCTACCCACCGGCTTTGACCCGCTGGATGGCATGATCGGCGGTGGCTTGCGCAAGACCGAACTGGTGCTGTTGGGCGGCGCGCAGGGCATCGGCAAAACCATCGCCACGCTGCAGATCGCGCGTAATGTCGCCATGCGCAGCGGGCAGTATGCGTTTTTCCTGTCGTATGAACACACCGAAACGCACCTGATGAACCGACTGTTGTGCCTGGAAAGCATCAACCCGCCCGAAGTCGATCTGAAAGGTGGCATCCGGCTCAAGGACCTGTATGATGTGATTATCGCGGAACGGGCCAAGAGCACGCTGCGCGGCGGCAGTAGCGGCGGATCGCTGCAAACTATTTTGCGCGAGAATGCCAAAACCGCGATGGCGCTGGCGCGCATGAATCGCTACGCAGACCGGTTGATCCTGGTGAAAGCCAGCCCGGCTGTCACGACGCTGCGCGCGATTCGCGAGATGACAGCGCGCCTGTGTGACGCCACCGGCGGCAATGTGACGGTGTTCGTCGACTACCTGCAAAAGGTCGCCATTCATCCCGAACGCGCCGCCGACGAAGGCGAAAAGGTCACAATTGTGGTCGAGGGCCTGAAGGATACCGCGCTGGCGCTGGGTGTGCCGGTGTGGGCAATTGTGGCCGCGGACCGCGAAGGGCTGAAGGCCAACCGGCTGCACCTCTACCACCTGCGCGGCAGTTCGGCGCTGGACTACGAGTGCGACATCGCCATCATCATGAACAACAAATACCACATTCTGTCGAAGGAACATGTCGCCTTCAACCCCTACCAGGCGCGGCAGTTCCGGGATTGGGTAGTGTTCACTATCGAGAAGAACCGCGCCGGGCGCGCCATGCAAGACATGGAATTCCAACTGCACGCCCCATATTTCTCGTTTGACCCACGCGGCCAGCGTGTCCAGCAGCAGTTGATCGACGACAAGATTATCGAATCGTAATCACAGCCTACTTTTTCGAGATAGCAAAAACGCCGGGGTTTTCCCGGCATTTTGTTATTCCCGTTAGCGTACTGTGCGCGAGGTTTAGTCCTCGTCTCGCAGGCGGAAGTGGTTGAGCTGCGACAACTGGCGCACCTGCTGTTCGGCGTGATAACTACTGCGCACCAGCGGGCCCGATTCGACCCACTTGAAGCCCAGTTCCGCGCCAATCGTCTTAAACTGCTCGAACTCGTCCGGCGTATAATAGCGGTCAATCGGCATGTGCTGCTTACTCGGCTGGAGATACTGGCCGATGGTGAGAATGTCAACGCCCCACGCCGCGAGGTCTTCCATCACCTCGACCACTTCGTCGACCGTTTCGCCCAGGCCAACCATGATACCGCTCTTGGTCAGCACCAGCGGGTCCATTTCCTTTGCGTGGCGCAGCGTGGCCTCTGCCCATTCGTAACGGTCCTGGGGCTGCACCTGCTTGAACAGTCGCGGCACCGTCTCGACATTGTGGTTCAGGATTTCCGGCTGGGCATCCATCACAATCTGCAGAGCGTCGCGCTTGCCCTTGAAATCCGGGATCAACACCTCGATGCTGCACCCCGGCTGCACCTGGCGGATGCGGCGAATGACCATCGCAAAGATCGGCGCGCCACCGTCCGGGCGCTCATCACGGTTGACGCTGGTGATCACGACGTGGCGCAGGTTCATCGACCGCACCGATTCGGCCACGCGGTTGGGTTCCTGCCAGTCCAGCGGGGCAGGCCGCCCAGTTTTAATATCGCAGAAGCGGCAGGACCGGGTGCAGGTGTCGCCCATCATCAGGAAAGTGGCGGTGCCACTGCCCCAGCACTCACCAATGTTGGGACACATCGCCTCTTCACACACCGTATGCAGTTCCTTGCCACGCATCAATCCCCGCACCATTTCATACGTCTCGCCGCTGGGCGCGCGCACTTTGATCCAATCCGGACGCCGCTTGGGGCGGGTTGGCGTAGCGTCGTCGCTGGTGCGGATGTCGTCTAGCTTGATTATGTCGGCCACAGAATCTACTCCGTGAGTCAGCTTTTCCAATACAGTCAGCCAGATTATAGCGCGACGGGTTTGCTAACCGCTATTGGTCTTGCAGCAGGTCCAACAGCGCCGGGTCGGGAGAGAACGTCTGCACCTGGGGCAGCAGTGCGCCGCGCACCGTCAGGCTCAGGAACTGGTAACGCGCGATGTCGCGGCCATATTCAATCGGCTGGCCGGTGGCGTCTGGCAGGTACAGCTCGCGGGTCAGGGTGAGTTTCTCGGCGGCCAGGTCTGCGTCGCCGCGCACCGTTGCTATCGCGGACTCAACATACGCAATCCACGCGCGCCCCTCGTCGGTATGCACGAACAGTTCCGCCGCTGCCAAGTGATCTTCGGCGCGCCCCAACTCGCCTGCCACCACGTACAACCGTGCGAGGTGTACATAGGGAAATGGTTGGGCGGGATCGCGGTCGATTTCGGCCTGCAACACTTCCCTTGCGGCGTCACGTTCATCGGCCTGCCACAGTGCCAGCGCCTGATCATACGGCGCGAGTTCGACTGGCGCAGCCGCGATCACGTCCCGCCGCAAGGGGGTTTCGTCCCAAAACGCAGCCTGGCCCCAGGTCGGTTCCAGTTCCAGCATCTGCCGGTAAGCAGCGCGCGCGGATTCCGGCTGGCCGGACGCCTCATAGAACACACCGAGGTTGAGCCACAGGTCCGGCGCGTCTGGCGCGATATCGATCGCCTGCTGCATGGCGTGGATCGCATCAGCCTGCTGCCCGTCCTGCCAATAAAGCGCGGCCAGGTTGGTCCACCAGATGGCGTGCGGCGCTTCGAGGTCGAGCGC
>JAADYV010000145.1 GCA_010092855.1 Chloroflexota bacterium
CTGCCCGTCATGATGGTGCATGCGCCGGTGCCCGCCGTGCTGGATGAGGGCGACGGTCTGCGCCCGGTGACGCCGGACGAGATTGCGTACTACCTGGGCGAAACTGTGCGCTACAGCCAGACCGCGGACATCATCGGTTTTGACGTGTATCCCATCCCGCCGGAGTTTGCACAGGTTACATCCCCCTATCTCGACGGCGAACAGGCCGACGTGTATACCACACTGACGGATTACGCGGCGTGGCTGGCCGAGATTGGCGAGGGACGCCCGTACTTCCTGGCGCTGCAAGCCTTCGCCTACGCGGACCTGGGCGACCTGGGGCCGGATGCACCCGCCGCTGCCGCGCAAAAACCCACTCCGGACGACCTGCGCACGATGGCGTGTGCGGCCTGGGAAGGCGGCGCTGCCGTGATCGTGTGGTGGGGGCAGAGCCTGCTGGACGCGGATGATGCCGCGTTCTGGGCGGACGTGCTGGCCGCCAGCCGCGCCATCACGCGCGACCCGGTGAATTACTGTACCGCGCTGTGACCACCAAAAGGAGATAGCAGCCTGCATGGAACGCATCACTGTTAGCCCCAACAAACGGTTTTTGGTGACCGCAAGCGGAACGCCCTTCTTCTGGATGGGCGATACCGCCTGGGAGTTGTTTCACCGGCTGAACCGCGAAGAAGCCCGCATCTACCTGGCTAACCGTGCCCAGCACGGGTTTTCTGTGATCCAGGCGGTGGTGCTGGCCGAACTCGACGGCCTCAATACGCCGAACGCCGACGGTGACTGCCCGTTGATCGACAACGATCCCACCCGGCTGAACGAGCCATACTTCCGCCTGGTTGATGATGTCATCCGGCTGGCGGCGGAGTATGGGTTGTACATCGGCCTGCTGCCAACCTGGGCCGATAAGGTCAACGTTCCGTTTGGTGGCTGGCAGGGCAGCCAGGCAATTTTTAACCCGGAGAACGCTTATGAGTACGGTAAATTGCTGGGCGCGCGTTGGCGGGATGAAACCAACCTGATCTGGATACTGGGCGGCGACCGTCCGCCGGTATGGGACAGTGGGGAGAATTACTTTGATGTCTGGCGCGCAATGGCCCAGGGCCTCGACGACGGCACCGGGCGGTGCGACTTCAAGACCTACCACCCGAACGGCGGCGGCTCGACCTCCCAATGGCTGCACGACGAGCCCTGGCTGGATATGCACATGATGCAGTCCGGGCATGGCAGCGGGCATGATGTGCCAGTGTGGGAGTGGGTCGAGCACGATTATGCGCTGGTCCCGGTGCGGCCCACGCTGGATGGCGAGCCAAACTATGAAGACCACCCGGTCGATCCCTGGCCCTCGTGGGACCCGCGCAACGGCTACTTTCGCGATTTCGACGTGCGGAAGCAACTGTACCGGTCGGTCTTCGCCGGGGCGTGTGGCGTCACCTACGGGCACCACTTCATCTGGCAGATGTACAGCCCACTGCGGGAACCGGTCAACAACGGTAACGAGTTGATCCCCTGGTACGAGGCCATCCACCGACCTGGTGCGGCCCAGGTCAAACACCTGCGCCGTCTGATGGAGTCACGCCCGTTTCTGACGCGCATCCCCGACCAGCGCCTGGTCCTGGGGGGGAGTGGGGCAGGGGCACAACACGTGCGTGCCACGCGCGACGACTCGGGCCGGTATGCGTTGGTGTATGTGCCCCGACCCCATCCGGTGACGGTTGACCTGGACCGGCTGTCTGGCGAGCAGGTGCGCGCGTGGTGGTACGACCCGGTGAGCGGCGCAGCGACCCTGATCGATGTTGGCCCGCGCGCAGGGGAACGGACCTTCTGCCCGCCCGGTCATCGCCCCGACTGGGTGCTGGTGCTGGACGACGTGGCCGCGGGCTTCCCTGCGCCAGGCGTGAAAATAACATCCAGGTAGCGATGATGTTTTTGTCTGTGACTGGCGATTCTCTGGGTACAAATGTCAACACGGCCTAATCACTTGTTTAGTCGTACACGTGGCACACAGTTATGGAATGATACAAAACCCCGTTTGCGCGGGGTTCTTCGTGGGTAGAGGGCAAAACAAACCCCGGTGATGGCCGGGGGAAAATCTATGGGATGTGCTGCGAGATAAAGCCGGGTGTTACTGAATGTTGTCCTTACGGATGGGCGGCGCGTCCCAGGGGAGGAGATGGGTCGGGGCCGGTTGGCCGCTGTGCTGCACCTGGAATCGCTGGCACGTCCGGTAATCGCCGGAACAGTACTGCTCGATATATTTTTCCCATCCTTGCCGCCCAAAATACTGTACGATGGGGCAGCCATCCATAAACTTACATTTTTCTGCCGCCACAGTTGTCTCCTCCTGAGTAAGTGTCGTCGGTTGCTCTTTCCCAGCATACTACAACATAAAGGTTACGATCAACATAACATTGTTTGGATTTGTTAGCGTTGATCGGTCTCAGCGCGAAAACCTGCCCTGGACTATACTATCCCCAGGCGAGATTTGGGGGAGGTTTCTATGCTGGGCGAACAACACCACCCGCCGGACGTGATCAAGGGCCGCTACCGGCTGGTCGAGCCGCTGGGCCGGGGCGCGACGTCGGTCGTTTACCGCGCGCATGACGAGACGCTGGGCCGCGACGTGGCGATCAAGTTCCTGTCGCCGGAACGCATCCTCGGCCCGGAGGTCAGTGCGCGGTTTCTGCGCGAGGCGCGTACCGTCGCGCGGCTGGCACACCCCAACATCATGACGCTGCACGACGTGGACCGCGAGGACACCTGGCATTTCCTGGTGCTGGAGTTGATTCCGGGGCGGAACCTGCACACGCTGCTGGTCGAGCGGGGCGGCACCTACCCGGTCGACGAGGCGCTGGCCGTGATGCGCGGTGCGCTGGCGGGCCTGGTCTATGCGCATGGGCACGGCGTGATTCACCGCGACATCAAACCGGAGAACATCATGTGCACCCCGGACGGGTACGTCAAGCTGACCGACTTCGGCATGGCGCTGACCCACGAAGAGGTGCGCCTGACCCAGACCGGCACGATCATGGGCACCGTGCTGTACATGGCTCCCGAAGTGCTCGGCGGCGAGGAAGCCGACGCCCGCACCGACCTTTATTCTCTGGGTGTGGTGCTGTACGAGCTGCTGGTCGGGGAAGTGCCGTTTGCTGGCGACAGTCTGGTCGAGATCGCGTCGCAGATTCTGCACGCCCCACTGCCCGCACTGGACAGCATACCGGAGCAATTGGTGCGCGTGGTGGAGCGGCTGCTGGCCAAACGTCCGGCGGCCCGCTATGCGTCGGCGGAGGAGGTGCTGGCCGCACTGCCGGACCTGTCGGCGCGCACGGTCGAGGTACCCGCGCGCCAGCCGCCGACTGACGTGCGCCTGTTCGCGGCGCTGGAAGACAAAGCCGCTGCCGTCGAAGCCGAACGCCGCCGCCTGGCCGAGCTGCTGCAACGGGACGTGATCCAGTCGTTGGACCTGCTGCTGGCGCAGGTGGGCATGTACGAAACCAGCCTGGGCCGCGATCCGAACGGGCGCATGGCACTGTCGGTGCTGTCGAGCCTGGTGCGGCAAACGTTGCAACAGGTGCGCGACCTGGAAACGGACCTGCACCCGGCCATCCTGGAAGCGATGGGGCTGGAACCGGCGCTGCAAGCCCTGGCGCAGCAGGCCAACCGCGCGCACGGTCTCCAGGTGACGTTACACGTTGCGCGGCTGGCCGAACGGCTCCCCGGTACGCTTGAACTGGCGCTGTTCCGCGTGGCGCAGGATGTGTTGGAGCGCTGCGTGCGCCATGCACGGGCGGCACGGGTGAACATGCGCCTGGACCGGCACGACGAGCGGCTGGCCTTTTCCCTCTCCGACGATGGGGTGCCTACCGGCGGCCTGGCGCTGCTACGTGCATCCCGCGAACGGATCGAGCAGTTGGGCGGCGAATCCACCACCGGGATTGGGCCGTTAGGCGGGCTGGAAATCAGTGTGACGTTTGCGCTGGCCCCGCCGGTCGATCTCACCCCGCGCGAGCTGGACGTGATCGAGCTGCTGGCCGAAGGGCAAAGCAACAAGGAGATCGGCAGCGCGCTTTCCATCAGCCCGCGCACGGTCAACTATCACCTGGACAACATCTATTCGAAGCTGGGTGTCAATTCGCGCACCGAAGCCGCGATTGTGGCGCTGCGGCAGGGGTGGGTGCGGGCCGATCCCCGTTAGATGACAGGCCCCGGTTATTTGACCAGGTTCAAACCGGTTGAGTGCTCGTTCCGCGTGGCGCGGCGCTGATCCACAATGGAGACACCATTCGAATGCTCTAGCGGAAAGGAAAAACCCGATGAACGACATAGTCAACTTAGGCCCGCTGCAACCCTACATCGACGACGAAGAAATCTCCGAGATCATGGTCAATAGCTATGACGCGGTGTTTGTCGAGCGCAAGGGGGTGCTCTATGAGGAGGAAGGTGTTTTCAACAGCCCCGACGAGTTGTGGGACGTGGTCGAGCGCGTGAAGGTCATCGCCGCCGAACAGGGCCGCATGCTTGATGATCGCAACCCGATGGTGGACATTCGGCTGCATCACCGCCCCGGCGAAGCCCTGGGCTCGCGCATGAACATCGTCATCCCGCCGATTGTGCCCTTTGGCCCGGCGCTCACGATACGCAAGTTTACGTTCTACCAGCTCACCGAGGAAGATATCGTGCGCTTCGGTTCGCTGGACGAGGATATGCTGCATTTCCTGCGCGCGTGCGTGATCGGGCGGCTGAACATGGCCATCGCAGGCGGCACTGGCTCCGGCAAGACGACCGTCCTCAACATCCTGACGGGCATGATCCCGGCGGCCGAGCGCATCATCACGGTGGAAAACGCGATGGAAATCCGCCCGCCGTCGCACCTCAAGCACGTGATCCGCATGGAAAGCCGTCCCCCGGACCTGGAAGGCCAGGGCGAAGTCACCATCCAGGACCTGGTGATCAACGCCATGCGGATGCGCCCGGACCGGTTGATCACGGGCGAGGTGCGCGCCTCCGAGGTGCTGGAAATCTTGCAGGCGATCAACACCGGCCACGACGGGACGATGTTCAGCTTGCACGCCAGCAGCCCGCGCGACGTGCTGACCCGGTTGGAGACGATGGCGTCGATGCACAGCGTGGTGCTGCCGCTGCTCAACATCCGGCAGATGATCGCCGACGCCGTCGATGTGATTACCTTCCAGGAACGGATGGCCGACGGCAAGCGCAAGCTCGTCAAGATCGCGGAGGTGGTCGGGATGCAGGGCGACAGCATCGTGCTGCAAGACCTGTTCGAGTTCCGGCAGACGGGCGTCGATGCCGATGGTTTCATCGAGGGCTACTTCACGGCGACGGGCCACGTTCCGACGTTCATGGAACGCCTACGCTCGTCGCACATCAAAGCCGCTTTGCAGCGTGAGGGCATCGATCTGTCGCTCAACCTGTTCACGCCGAAGGAATAGGCCGTGTTGACATTTGTACTCAGAAGTTCGCCATTCTCATGGAGAGAACAGACAGAGATGGCATGATGTAGCAGGGGCGTATCGCAATACGCCCCTGCTAACCGGACGGGATCAGATATCAGCCTCACCGGATTGTGTTACTTCTGGATGTTTCCTCCATAATATGACGGTGGACTGCTGGAATCTGGTTCCCCGTTTAGCGCCAGGCCACGATCACAAACAGGTGATCCTGCCCGGTATCGTTGTTCTCACCCGCCAGCGAGGGATAGAACGCCACGCGCGCGAACTGCCGCAGCAGGTGGCGGTAGCCGTCGTCCGTATAGGCCTGGTGCATAGCCGCGTAGTGTGTCATCTCTTCCGATTCCTGCTCGATCACGTAGTAGTGCGACAGCGCGCAGTTGTCCTCGAACAGCGCTTCGCTCAAGCACAGGTACGGCTGGTCGGAAAACAGGCCGCTAGGCGCAGTATGCCAGGTGGGTGGTTCGTGGCCGATGCGCTCGATCATGTCGTAGGTGTGAACTTCCAGCAGCAGCCGACCGCCGGGCTTGAGCGCCTGGTACGCCCGGTCGATGATGCGGGCCGCGTCGTCGGGGGCAAAGGCATTTAGCTCCCCATAGACCATCATGACCAGGTCATAACCATTCCCCAGGTCGTGCGAGCGAGCATCACCGAGTATAAATGTTCCGGCGCAGTGTTCGCGCGCATACGCGATGGAAGCCGGTGAGATGTCGATTCCGGGCACGGTGTGGTCCAACCGGGTCAGCCGGTCGGCGTAGAAGCCAGGGCCGCAGCCCAGGTCCAGGATGGTGGCAGGTGTTTCGGCCAGGACCTCGCGGTGAAGCCAGGCCACCTGCTGGTCGATGATCGCCAAACGGCGGCTGGCCAGGTCGTGGTCTTGCGCCAGGTGCTCGCGCAGCATCCGCTGGCTGAAATCGGGATCGTGCCAGGGGATTTTGCGCCATTCGGTTGGGACACGGTTGCGGTTGATGATAGGTTCGAACACGGGTTTTCCTTGTATAGATAGTGAGTAGGGACAAAAAAACCGCAGGCCACGCGCCTACGGTCGAACCGTGTCGAAAGGGATGGTATATGGATGGTGGGGGCTAAACCTGTAGGCGCAATACCGGCCATGATCGCGCCTCACAGCGTGCAACATCACGCAGCATGGAGCGATTCGAAAAACGTGCCGGGGTGTGTCTTCGCGCACGGCGAAGCGCCTACTGTTTAGTCATGCCGGGTAGTATACCATAGGTCCCGCCGGGAAGGAAGAGCCTGATGGTAGAATCGCGGGGGGATGCTGCTCTTTTTGTATGGACCTGTTCAACGCTACAATCGGTTTATCATCGGTTCCAAAACAAAGGTAGGTGGGTTGTATGCGACTGGCCATTTTGTCCGACATTCACGGCAATCCGCTGGCGTTGGAGGCTGTACTCCGCGATATCAACGCGCAGGGTGGGGTAGACGGGTATTGGATGGTGGGGGATTTTTGTGGGATTGGCTACGATCCCGTCACGCCATTGGAACGAATCGCTGCGCTGTCCAACGTGGTCGTCACGCGCGGCAACACCGACCGTTACATCGTCACGGGCGAGCTGCCCCATCCAACCATCGAAGACGCCCAACAAAACCCGGAACATGTCCCGCTGGCGGTGCGTATCGCGCGCAGCTTTGCCTGGTCGCGCGGGTTCCTGACGGCGCATGGCTGGTTGGAGTGGCTGGACGATCTGCCGGTGGAACAGCGCCTGACGCTGCCCGACGGCACGCAGATGCTGGCCGTGCACGCCTCGCCGGGCCAAGATGATGGTCCGGGGTTGATGCCTGACATGCCGGCGGACAAAGTCGAAGCGTTATTTGGTAACGCCGATGCAGACCTGGTCTTCGTCGGCCACATCCACGTTCCATCCGAGCGGCAGGTGGGGGCCACGCGCGTGGTAAACGTGGCCAGCGTCAGCAATCCCATGACGCCCGATATGCGCCCGCGCTACGTGATGCTGGAAGCGGACGAGGGCGGCTACCGCCTTGAATCGCGCCGGGTTTCGCTCGATGTAGGCGAGGTGATCGACGCGATTCAGCAGTCGCGCCATCCCACCGTCGACTATCTGTTGCATTTCTGGACACCTGGCGTTTGACGCCCACGTAACACCGCACGATCTCCTCGCCATTGCCTTTTGACCCGGTTTTCTCAATCCGGCGATTTTGGTTTATCATAAGTTCCATGCCGCCGGAGTGATCGTGCCGGGTGGCGTGCGGCGGCGGCGCTGTGGCGAAAGGAGCGAGAGCACATGCAGTTTATTCAACGATTCTTGTTTGGGTCCAAAAAGGGCGAAGAAGATATCCCGACCCCGGCCATTGTGACATTTGATTGGAGCACAGACAATCTGGAACGCTCGCTGGAGCGGCTCTACCGGCAGACGATTGAGAACGCCGAAAACGCGCAGGAATGGTACCGTGACGCCAAACCGGGCAAAAAGCGCATGGCCCAGTGGCTGCGTTATATCGCCATCATCGCGGCAGCCGTCGGCGGCATCATTCCTATCATTGCCGGCACCTGGGACAACATCAGTCCCGGCTGGTCATCGATTGCCCTGGCGATTGCGGCGGCGGCGGTGGCGCTGGATCGTTTCTTCGGCTATTCCAGCGCGTGGATGCGCTTTATGCTCACCAGCCGCCAGATCGGTGACCGGTTGAAGGCGTTTCGCTATGAATGGGAGGCGGAGCGCATCGTGTGGCAGGCGGCGGGCGGGCTGACGCCGCAGGAGACCGCGCGCCTGGTGCGCATGTTGGCCACCTTCGCCAACGAGGTCAACAACATGGTCACGCAGGAAACCCGCCAGTGGGCGCAAGAATTCCAGACGGCGCTGCAAGACCTGGAAAGCCAGCTCAAGATGGAAGCTGAACGCCGCCGCACGGGGGCGCTCAACGTGACGGTCAACAATGCGTCGCAGTTCGAGAACGGCTGGGAGCTGTATGTGGATGACCGCCGGGTGCGCCGCTTCACCGGACTCACGGGCGCGGTCAAGGACCTGCTGCCGCGCATCTACCAGGTGCGCGTGATTGCCAGCATCGACGGGCGCGAGGTCCAGGCCACGCGCGCCGCCGACGTGATCGCGGGGCAGATTTCGGAAGTATACATGACGGTCACAGGCGATGTGCCGCCGCCAACCCAAACCCCGACGCCGACCCAGCCCACACCGACTACGCCAGCACCCACGCCATCGATGCCGCCCCCAGGCACGCCGTCTCCGGCGGATTATCCTGGTCATGGGGATTTGCCGGACGATTACATCCCGCCGCAGGAGTCGATCCCGCCCGGCGAGATCATGGGGTAGGGAGGTGGTGGTCAGTCAAACGGTCAGTCAAAGCGCAGCAGGACCCCGGTCGCGTCATCGTGGGTTTTAAAGCGCGGATACTGCTCGTGCTCCGAGTCGAGGGCTTCCGCTTCGCGCAGGCTGCGCAGGTATCCCTGCAAGCCCAGGCGGTTGATCTGGGTGACCATGTGCGTGCGGCGGCCCTCGCATAACGCGGCAGCGTCCTCCAGGCTGTCCGCGAACACCTCATCGGCGTTGGCAGGCCATTCCAGCCCGTCCGACACGACGGCCACAAACGACACGCCGTTCAGGTCCACGCTCCCGGTCTGGATGAAGTAACGCAGTTCCGGCAGCCCATCGACCACACCGACACCCTGCGAGGGTTGGGGCAGGCTGTGCTCGTCTACGTAATTGTGATAGAGCGCGCTGTGCAGGTTGCGCTGTTTGATTTCGGGCCGCTGCACGATCTCGCCAATCGTCATCGCCGGGTGAACCTCGCGCAGCGCCTGCGTGATGCGTTTGAGTTCGCTGTCGATCTGCACCGACTCCGGGCTGGCGGGCATCTCGATGCGACCATCGTCATACGCTACCAGCAGCGCCGTATCCCCGGCGTGTGCCCAGCGGATTTCGCGTTCGGCGGGGTCGAATTCGGCCACCGTGACCACGCTGGCGGGCAGCCCCAACCGTACCAGGCGCGGGTCGTGTGCCAGGGAGTCGTACACTTCATCCGGGAAGTCCATCCCTTCCAGCGTCAGGTCCCCAAAAATCTCGGTCAATTCGCGGCGCAGCGCAGCGTTGCCTTCCAGGATCAGACTGCGCAGGTCGTTGTAGGTGCCTGCTGCCACCTGGCGCGCCATCGCATCGCGCAGCACGCGCGCCGAAAATGCCGCCGGGGTGAGCCGGACGGGCAGCGCGTCCAGGTGCTGCTGCAACGGTGGCGGAGTCAGGCGAGTGGTTGCCCCGTCGATGGCGGCGAACACGACCCGCTCGCCCAGCGGCCCGGCCCACATGAGCAGCCAGGCGTCTTCGTTCAGCCGTCCGTCGGGGGCATCGTACACAATCTCGATAGCGGGGGCGGGGTGTTTGACCGACACAGCAGGCTCCTCAACACGCAGCAGGCGTCTCCACAAAAGCAGCGGAGATTCCACAAAAAAAGGCATTCCGTGAATGGTGGAATGCCCAATACAGGTTTGTCAAAAGCGGGTAAGGGGATTCGAACCCCTGACATCCAGCTTGGGAAGCTGACGTTCTACCACTGAACTATACCCGCAGCTTGAGAAATATTATACGGCGGTCCGGGCGTGGCTGTCAAGAGTCGCGTGTTCCGCGCAGCGCTCTACTCCACTGCGGACCGACGCAAACGACAAGCACGTTTGCGCAGTCCTGCGTGCCGTGCCGCGCCGCGC
>JAADYV010000655.1 GCA_010092855.1 Chloroflexota bacterium
CCGGTTACGAGTACATGCATAGGTTTTTTCGTCTCCGCTTCAGTTGATACAACGCTCAGTCTATAAGCCTGTCGCTGGGCACCGGTTCTCCGAGCACGGTAATGGTTGTCACGCGAATGAAGTCATCACCGTCCGGCCCGATCAACCGCTGATACGTCTCTGGATGGTAAAACCCAGTGATCAGCCGGTACTCGCCCGGTTCTGCCGCCGGGTCAACCGTGATTGTAAATGACTGGCTGATCAAGGTTTCGCCAGGATCAGCCCAGGTATTCGTTCCCCGGTGGATGTTGGGCAGTGGCGAACCGTCCGCCTGGCCAACAAAATCGCGCGAATCCGGCCACGCCAGGTGATTATACACCCGGTACACGATGTCGGTTGTCTCGTCCGCTTGCCAGTACAACGTAAATGTAATTGTGTCCCCGGCCTGCGCTTCCGTCCGGTCTATGTCATAGCCTACCAGCCGGACCGGGCCTACCTGCTGTCGGGTAGAGCCGACCTGTCCTGCTGCCGAAAACTGCATAGGCCTCAGGCGGAAAACAGCCATGTCCGGTCCCCGGTACTCGTCTGAGGGCGGGTAGGTCTTCAACAGCAGCATTCCGTCCAGGTACGCCTGGCCAGCGGGCGTAGTCTGCATCTCTTCATACACGCCATAGGGCACAATGGCGTACTCCACGCCCTGTTCGCGCCATGTTTCAAGCGGTTGTTCCGTCACCAGCGCCATCCGGGCATAGGGAAATTCTTTCTCGCCAGGATAGCCACCCCACGACCGGTTGAAGGTCTTGTGGTTGTCGGTATTGCTGAGGTAGGGGCCGGGCGGGACCGACGCATCCATGTAAGTTGCCAGGTCCACGCGGCGGGCGGGCAGGGTGTGGTTGTACGCATTGTCAATGGCGCTGGCGGCGGTAGGCAGGCACGCAATCATCACGACGGTTCCCAGTGCCAGGCTGAGCGCATACGGGCGCGCGGTAAACCGTTGGGTGGCGGGCCAGCGAGTCTGAAGTTGCTCTAACAACCATCCCAGCGGAATCGCCCACAGCGCCAGGCCGACTCCGGCCAGGACGATCAGCAGCGTGGTGAAGGCCACAAACTGCCGGAAAGCCTGCTCTCCGAAGACACCTACGCCCACGAACCAGGCACCAGCCCCGGCAATGACCGTGATCAGCGCCAGCCCGTTGATCTGCTGCCGGACACGCGGCCACACCAGCCACCCCAGGCTGACTAGCCCCAACCGGAACACGGCCTGCGCTTCGAGCGGATCGGTGGCATTGTTTATGTTTTGACGAGTAGTGCTCCAGCCTGGCAGTCCGGCTTCGTCGGTTGGGGCGACCCAGTTGGGCACGTCGTTGGCATCCAGCGTGGGGTAGATGGCCAGCAGCCAGAAGAAAAACACCACCAGGTATCCCGCATGGTAGGCGGAGGTGGTCAGCACGCGCCGCCGCTGGTCGGGATGGGCCAGCAGGCGCAGCAGCGGCAGCCCGGCCACCACCGGCAGCAAGAAACCGGCCTGGTATTTGAAAACAATGGCCAGCATAATGGCCACGATCCCGGCAGTGGTCCAGCGATCCCGGTCATACAGCGTACCGGACAGCGCGCAGAAAATAGCCAGCGCCGCAAAACAGGTGACGTAGGGATCGGCGGTCGCGAAGCGGCTGTGATCGATCATGACCGGTTCGATAGCCCACACGCCACTCGCCAGCAGACCCGCCAACGGTGTAGCGATCCGGTAGGCCAGCAGCGCCACCAGAATCACTGTGCCCAGGCTGATGGTGATCGAGATCAGGCGCACCCAGTCGATCAGCGTTGAGGGCGGGGTGGCTTCGTCGTGGAAAAAGCGCAGCAGTACGTAATTTATAGTGATGATGCCGGGCGGGTAGGCGTGGTAGTTCAACGGCTTGGCCGAGCCGTAATCGATGATCATGCGTCCGGCCAGGTTCCAGTTGGGTTCGTCGGGATGATCAACATAAGGCAGGCTGAAGTCGTAGCCGACATAGCGCACGCCCCCCGCAAACAGCACGATGATCGCCAGCAGGAGCCACCACCAGCGCGCTGGCCAAAAGGGTTTGGAAGGTTGGGCAAATATCAGATTCATGGGAATAATATACGCCTTGCCGGGAATATCGCCGGACGAAGTATAGCGGATTCACCCAAAAACGGATAAATTAGAATTACCTAAAAAAACGTTAGTGGGTCAATAATCGTAGTAAAATATAGAAATCAGCGCCTTACAACGACAGGAGTCCCTATGGACAACTGGCATTTTCCGCCTGACTACGAAGACAGGGTGTGGACTTCTGAACAACCGAAGCCAACTCGAAAATCCACATCGTGGTTCAAGGAAATCGCTCAACTGGTGTTGATCGTCGTTGTGCTCCGGGTGTTGCTGGATGCCCTGCTGCCACGCTACGTCGTGGACGGAGCCAGCATGGAGCCAAACTTCCACACCAGCGAACGGGTAATCGTAGACCGTATTTCGATGGTGGTGACGGGACCATCGCGTGGGGATGTGGTGGTGCTCGAGTCACCCACCGATCCTGATGACCTGCTGATCAAGCGCGTGGTGGGGCTTCCCAACGAAACCATCGAGATCCGCAACGGGCGCGTCCACATCGACGGTGAGTTGTTGGATGAGCCATACGTATCCGAATTCTGTACCTATCGCTCGTGTAATGGTAGATGGGAGCTGGGCCCAGAGGAATATTTCGTTCTGGGTGACAATCGCAGCAGCAGCTACGACAGCCACTCGTTTGGCCCGGTGGCGACAGAGCTGATCAAAGGCATTGCGCGCGTGCGTTATTGGCCGTTTTCCGAAGTCGATATTCTCGACGCGCCGGAGTATTGACCCTACCCGTCATCGGGCTCACTAACAAAGACAAAACTCAACCAGGGGCGTTTTATAGCGTCCCCGGTTTGTTTATTCGGCACAGAGCTATCCGGCGCGGACTTCGACGATGACGCCCTCTTCAGCCCAGGTATAGAGTGTTTCCGCGTTTTCCAGGTTCAGCAGCACACACCCATACGTCGCGGGCCGCCCCAGGTCGTTCACCCACAGCAAATACCCGCCGCCGCGCGTGGGGAAGCCATGAAAGCCATTCATGACGGCAGTGTTGGGGCCGGGATGGTAAAAACCGATGAAATGCGGCATGTAAAGCTGCCACTGTTCGGCATATGCGTTGATGTCGTGCGACTGCACCTGGAAGATGCCCAACGCCGTGGGGCTGGTGGCGATGCCGGTCGAGATCACCCAGTTGAACACAAGCTGGCCGCTGTCGTAGGCTTCCAGGCGCTGCTGGCCGCGATAGATGATGATGCGCTTGTGCGGCACCGGTTCCAACGGCACCAGGAGATCTCTGGACGGCAGCGACAGCACCTGCCCCGCGCTGAGCGCGTCCGGATTAATACCCGGATTGGCAGCCTGAATGTACGGGTACGGGATGCCGACTTCTTCCCCGATAGCAGCCAGCGTTTGCCCCCCGCGCACCGTGTAGCTCGTTTCGTTATGCCACACGCGCACCTCTGCCGCCGTGCTGTTCCCCTCTAGGGCGGCCTGGGCTGCGTCGACCACGTCGTCCGGTTTGATGTAACGTTCGTCGGCGAAGGTGGCGATGCTCTGGACATAGTTCCGTGCAGCATCCGGATTAAGTGTCAACGCCAACCCGGTGGGGCTGTCCGGCGCGGATTCGGCCTGCAGCCAGGCTGACCACGTTTCCGGCGGGGCGCTCCATTCGCTCCACTCGTCGCGAATCGGATCGTAGGCACGCAGCGAGAACGGACTGCTCAGCAGCCGGTTCGCTTCGTCCACTAGCGGAGTCGCATCCGTGATGGCGGGAGGTGTGTCGACCATGACCAGGTCCAGCGAGCCATCCGCCAACTCACCCGCCGCGTCAACCCGCATCCGGTCGACGGTGGCCGCGATATCCAATGTCTGGCCGGGGATGCCTTCGGTTGCCACTGCCTGCCCATTCACTAACCGCACCCCGGCATTTACCGGCGCGTGGTCTACCACCGGCTGGATGCTCTCCAGGTAGGTCTGGAACTGGACCAGGTCAACGTTCAGCACCGGCTCGATCTGCGCCTCACGGGCGCGGAAGACGCTCATGATTTCGTCGCCCAGGCTGCCCCAATTGCGGGCGTTACGCGCGGTAGCAGCAGCGTCTAGCGAAATACCTGACCGGTCGGGATCGACCGCTATCGACTGTTGACCGGTGCTGAGTGCCAGATCCAATTCCCAGAACTGCTCGAGCCGGTTGGCGGCCTCGGATTCGGTCATGCCGCCGAGTTCGATGCCGGCCACCTGCACGCCTGGAAGTATTTCGTTGGAACCAGGCATCATTACCGCCACGGTGCTCACCCCCACCACCAGCAGCACACCCAACGCCAGCGCAGCACCAACACCAACGGTTAGCGCGGCTTTCCGCCAGTTGTTCCGTGTACGTTTCCGTCGAGCTGCGGGTTTAACCGGCGGCGGGGCCGGGACCGGGTGCGGTGGGGCTGGGTGCTGGATGCGCTGCTCGGTGGGCACACTCACGCGCGGGGAGCGCACCGTCGTTTGATTCCCACGCGGTGCAGTGGGCCCCGTCTGCCCGGATACCGTATCCTGCTGAACCGGCGGAATGTGCCGAACGGTGTCTTGTGATTCGTGTTTGCGGGTGTGCTGATCCACGCTGGTTTTCTCCACTAATCTGAACAACACATTATAGTCGTGTGGAAACCACGTATCCAGGGATAGTCGCCTGCACGGACAGCGAAAAAAGGGCAAGCGTAGGGCAGTGGTGGGTTGGGTGTGGTGACGCTAGCTGTCCTGGCTGTCAGCCCAGCGCACGGGCTTAAACAGGCTGCGGTCAAAGGCGCGGATATCTTCGGGATTCATGGCTTCCAGCGCCGCGCGGACCGCCGCCGAATCCTGGCGCAGTTGGCGTACATCCACCCCCTGGCACACGTCCGGCAGCGTGGCCAGCCACTGCACGCTGCGCCGCAGCATCTTCACCCCGCCATTGTAGTTGCCTTTGCTGATGTGATAGTAAGCTACGCCCACCTGCAAGATACCCCGGTACAGTTCACGGACCGGGCCGGTTTCCGCCATCCACTGTTCCTCGAAAGCGTCGTGCTGGGCGTAGTACGCCCCGGCATTGAACTTACGCACGCCTACCTGCGCCAGCGGGGGCAGTGGTTCGCCACACTGACAGGCCAGTTCCTCGCGTGCTTCGGGAGATAGTATGCGCGCCCGTGCGGTCACCTGGGGCATCAAGTACTCATCCAGTTCGTCCGCCGGAATGAAAAAGTCGGCTCCAACGGTAGCCGCTTCGGTTTGGAGCGCCCGGTCCTGCCCGGTAACCAGCACTGGGATGCGGCGCGTAGCTTGCTCCGTCTTGGTGGTCGTCACCCACTCCGCCCAGCCGGAAGTAGAGTCCGCGTCGATAAGCACCAGCACCGTGTAGTGGTCAACGAGCCAGTTGATGTAACCGGTTCGTTTGGGCACTCGCTGCGGTGCGAAACTGTGCGCGGCCAACGGCGGACTCACCTGCGCAGCCCAATCCGGCGCACCGACCAGCGCGATGACGGGCAGGGGTAGATCGGGCGTGGTATCAGGCATCGCCAAACCGCTCCCGGATGAAGGTGAGAATCACGGGATCGAGTCGGTGCGCGTCTTGTGGAGTCCAGCGTTCTTCCAGGTTTTCGGTGCCCACGAACGCCCAAAACGCCTGGATCGAGGCCTCGTCCCACGTCCCAGTCACCGGACCGTCATAATAGCCCCGTCGAGCCAGTACACCCTGCAGTTCGGATGCCAGCGCAGGCTTGATTGGCAGCAGGTTTTCTTGCGCCGTCTTGCCAAAATACAGGCGGTGCAGTTCCAGCAGACCTGCCAGGCGATTGACCGGGTCAGGATCGTCATCCACGCGCAGGTCCAACCAGCGATCATGATCGCCGCCGTAGCCGCCATCCGGCTTGACCACCACCAGCGCCGCCGACTGCTTGCCACGCCGATCACCCCCGGCAGTGTCCCCGGCCAACAGCGCCGCCATCAGCCGCCCGGCCAGATCGCTGCTGGTCGTTTCGAAGGCATGCGCGATCGCATTCAGCGGTTCCGGCCCGGTGAGGATGTTGCCCTGGCAGGTGTATCCTGCGCCTGTGCGGTGCCCGGCCCAATCAAAGCAGTCTCCACCGGTGAAGGCAGCGGCCTGACCTTGCGCATCCACACAACCAACCTGCCGGTGTTCGCGCTCCGGATCATCTGCCAGCAGCCGGTCCAGGGTGGCCTGTGCATCCAGACCACCGGCCATCAAGTCCAACCCGCGCGGTCCAAAGCTGACACGTGCGAAGGCTTGTGTAGCGATTACGCCCGCCCCGGCCCTGGCCCAGGTGACGAGCGCGCCCGCCGCCAGGAATTTGCTCGCAACTGCCGCCCCCCAGGCCGGTTCGTCCAGATCACAGGCTACGATAGAAAAAGTGGTCAAATGGGGATGAGTCATTACGTCTCTCCAATGAGGCCTCTGTCGAGGACCGTGTCTGCTAAACACTATGCAATGGCACGCCACTAAAACGGAGGTTCGCGATCAAAGAACAGGTTCCACCACAGATGCCAGTTGGGTGTTTCAGGTTCGGGTTCGTTGGAGATCACGCGCACCCTGGCCAGTGGGGCATAAGTCAGGTCGCGTACATCCTCCATCTCAACGGGCAGCCGTACATTGTCACCTGTCCAATACAGTTCCAGCCGCAGTTGGTATGTGCCCGGGCGCAGCGTGACAGGGATCGTCAACCGGTAGGTGTCGTTTTTTAGCGTGTTTGGCTGCCAGGTGCTGGTCGTGTCGTTGCCGTCGATCATCGGTCGCCCATGTTGGGCCACGACTTCACCGCTCGTATCGACCAGCATCACAGACAAGGTGTAGTCGCGCTGCGGAACGTCCGACGTAGTCCACCAAAAACTCGCGCTGATCGTGCTGCCTGCCGAGATCGATTCGGGCACGGAATACTCGCGCAGCATAAACACATCGCCACTGCCAGTATTGTCCTCTTCGCCAAACGTCGCAATTGAAGTCACGGCGGGGATGGGGATGATCAGTACTTCCCCGTCCAGCACTTGTTTGCTCTCGGTGTGCGCCCATTCGATGACACTGGAATCGCTGGCGGCGTAGGCACGCTGCTCCTCCAGCGAGATGCGCTGTTGTTCCAGCACATCAATCGTGGCTTGCAGCCGTTTGCGTTCGGTGTCCATCTGCTGGCCGCGCGCAATGCGCCCGCTGAAGTTGATGACCAGCAGCAGCCCCACTGACAGGATTGACGCAAACAGAATCTGGAGACTGGATACCTGGCGCGGACGGTCACGGCGGCGCGCTGGACGATCAATTTCGGGGGACGGCGTTTGGTTTTCGCTCATGGTCGTCTGAGATAGCTGAGATCATTGACATGTTCAAACGTACCACAACCGGAAGAAAAAACCCAGGTATGCGAGATACCTGGGTTGGTGTGCCGAAGGTGGGAGTCGAACCCACACTCCCGTAAAGGGAACTACGCCCTGAACGTAGCGCGTCTGCCTGTTCCGCCACTTCGGCTGAGCGTATGTTCATTGTAGCGCGCCTGGGCAAAGTGTCAAGTGCCAATCTGCGCTATTCTACAAAACGCCAGTCCTTGATAGTTCGGAAACGGTCGCTGGGTGTGCTCAGGAAGCCAAGCTGTACGCCCGCCACACGCGCATCGACGGCATACAGGTACAGCGGATAGTACAGCGGCAGAGCGACGGCCCGCTCCGCAAACAACTCCTGGAAATCCCGGTAGTGGGTCACGCGGTTGATGCCAACCGGATCGCGCCGCGCGTTTTCCAGCGATTCGCTTATTCGCCGGTCGTTCATCGCGCCATAGTTCTGGCCGCTTTCGCGCTGGCCCTGATGCCAAAACACATACGGATCAGGGTCCGCGCCCGGTTCGAAGCTGAACTCGACGATAGCCGCGTCAAAATCCCCGCCGTCCAACCGGGCCATGAAGGTCGCGGCGTCTACTGCATCCACCGACATCACGAAACCCAGCGGTTGCCAACTGGCCGCGATATCGTTGGCCAAACTGACGAGCTGCGGGTTGTCGATGACCATGATCGACATTGCCAGGTGATCCGATGTTGCTTCCGGCGCAGATTCCGGGGCGGCATCTGGTGCAGCGTCAACCGGAGTCTCTTCGGCGTCACCTTCGGCTGGTGTGGCTTCTGGTTCTTCTCCTTCCACTGGCTCCGGTGGGGGCGCTTCTTCGGCAACCTCAAATGAGATGTTGGCGGTGGCCATCATTGCTGCGGCCTGGGCGGGATCGTAGGTGGGCCAGTCGATATCCGGTTGGTAGGCCCAGGAGCCGGGTAGGATGGGACTGTCAGCATACAGCGCGACGCCGGGCAGGTTCCGCGCGACGATCTCCGGCGTGTTGATGGCGTGGGCCAGCGCCAGCCGCACGCGCGGATTGCGCACGTACTGGGTCGAGCTGCGATTCCAGTTATAGATCAACACCCCGACGTGAGGAGCCACCGCCGTGTACAGGCTGAGGTTGGGGAACTGCTGGACGACGGGCAGCAGATCGGGGGGCAGACTGGCGATGCTGTGCACCTCCCCCCGCAAATAGGCATCGAGCGCCAGTTCAACAGTGGGGTACGTGCGGAACACGATGCGCTCTAACTGGAAACCATCCGCGCCTTCGGGCCGCTGGCGATAGACCGGTGCCATACGCAGTTGGATGCCGTCGATCTGGCCATCAGTGGCCGTCAGTTGCTCGATCTGGTAAGGGCCGGTGCCAATCGGCGACAGGTTGAACGGATGCTGGGCCAATTGGTCAATGGGGTAGCCTTGCAGGACGTGCGCGGGCACCATGCCAATACGCAGCTGGTCCGGGAACGAGGCCAGCGGCTGCGTGAGCCGGAAGCGTACCAGGTGCTCGCCCAGCGCCTCTGCTTCAACGGTATGCCAGAACTGGTACAGCCAGTCCGCGCCGGGGAAGGAGGGGCTGCTCATGATCTGCACGGTGAAGACCACGTCCTCGGAGCTGAAGGGAATGCCGTCCTGCCACAAAATGTCCTGGCGCAGCATAACAAAGTATTGCAGCCCATCGTCCGTCACCGTCCACGACTCGGCCAGGCAGGGCACAATTTCGCCATACTGGTTGGTGGTGGTCAGCCCCTCGAAGATCAACGCGGTGATGTCGCGGTCAACCGGGTTATAGGTGGCCAGCAGCGGGTTGAGCTTGGTGATGTCGCCCACCACCCCCTCAACCAGCACATTCTGAGCCTGGGTGTGGGGTGGGGTGGCCAGGGCCAGTGATGGCCACAGCGGTAGTAACAGGCTGGACACTAACACACCGGCCAGCAGCCGCCCGAAAAATCCCTTCCGCATGGTCGCCTCCTCAACGAAACAGAAATAGTTAGAAATACAACGAGGTGTTCTGCACTGGCAAAACACCCCCCACAATAGTCTAGGTTGAAAAGCAGTCTGCTGCGCGCCGACCTAGATTTCCTGGATCAGCAGTTGGATGATCGCGTTGGCCAAAAACGCAATCGACAGCCCTACGGTAATCTGGAACAGGGTTTTTTCCAGGCCCCGGCGCGTCTTAGTGATGCCCATACTGTCCGAACTGCCAAACAAGTTGCCCAGACCCTGGCCCTGCGCCTGCAGGATGATCACCACGATCAAGGAAATTGATGTCACAATCTGAATAAATTGAAGTGCATTTTGCACGGCGTTCATGGTTAGTCTATCTCCTCGGCTGTCAAGCGGGGCGATTATAGCACGCCCGCGCCAACTCGCAAGGGTGACTTCGCTTTTCTGCTGACCGACACTTCAATCTGGAAAGTGAATGCCTCGCTCGGTACGGGGTTGTTCAGATGTTTCAGATTCCGCAATGGCGGCCCGTGTTCGAGAAAGACATCCCAACTAATCCAAGAGTCATGCCGATGATTGTTCCAAATACGAAGGCAGTGACACCAGCGGCAACGCTCCCCAAATCGGAATAGTTTGGAACGCCAAGAACAAGGTATAGAACCAGCATAGCAACCGGGATCATTTCCACGCTGATCACGATGTATAAGCCAAAGAACGGAAGAATTTCCCTCATCTTCTTCTTTCCGCGCGTCGGATCGAACAGGACGATCCCTGCCGGTAACTCGCGCGGCTGCTAGACAAATGTGGCGATATCGTCGAGGGGTTTTTTGGTGATGGCTGGAACCTGGGCATCGTCTGCCGGATAGCCTGTCACGACAATGAGGAAAGGGCGCTCGTTGTCGGGGCGTTGCAGGATTTTGCCCAGGAAGTCCATCGGACTCGGTGTATGGGTCAGGGTGGCCAGCCCGGCGTGGTGCAGGGCCGTGATCAGCATCCCGGTGGCAATGCCCACCGATTCCTGCACGTAATAGTTTTTGCTCGTGTCGCCATTGGGCAGCCGTTCAAAGCGCTGCGCCAAAACCACGATCAGGTAGGGCGCGATTTCCAGAAACGGTTTTTGCCAGGTGGTGCCCAGGGGGGCCAGGTCATCCAGCCAATCCTGCGGGGCGCGTTGTTCATAAAAGGCGCGTTCCTCGGCTTCTGCCGCCGCGCGAATCTGCTGTTTAACGCTCGCATCGCTGACGGCTACAAAATGCCAGGGTTGTTTGTTGGCACCGTTAGGCGCAGTCCCCGCCGCGCGGATGCAGGTGGCGATCAGGTCGCGCGGCACCGGGCGATCCGAAAACTCGCGCACACTGCGCCGGCGCTGCAACTCTGCTAATAAGTCTGCGGCGCGCTGCTGCATCGTTTCTGGCGGGTATTCGTGAAACTCCAGCGGGACAAATCCGGGTTCAGTCATCGCGTCATCATCGGATAATCAGGGCGTTCAACGCACGATCCACACCAGCGCCAGCAGGCGCGCGATCTCTCTTCAATCGGGGGTGGCGGCGGGTTGTTCTTGCACGTCTTCGGTTTCATCAGCGGGGGGCGTGTGCACCACGCGGATTTTGCGGATGCGGCGGTCGTCCACACTCAGCACTTCCATGTGCAGCGGACCGGCATCCAGTTCTTCGCCCTCGATGGGCACTTTACCCAATTGGCTGAAGATGTAGCCGCCCAGCGTATCGCTTTCGTCGGTGGGCAGGTTGACATCCAGCAGGCGATTGAGATCGTCGAGGTCGATCCCGGCGTCGCAGATGTATTCGTGCTCACCAATCTGCTGGTAGACTTCTTCTTCGTGGAAGTCGTATTCGTCGCGGATTTCGCCCACGATCTCTTCGATCAGGTCCTCGACCGTTACCAGGCCCGCCGTACCGCCATACTCGTCGACCACGACCGCCAGGTGGATTTTGCGCTGCTGGAGTTCGGTGAGAAGGTCGCCCGCTTTTTTCGACTCGGGTACAAAATAGGCCGGGCGCAGGATGTCCTTGATTGGGCGGTCCACATCCCCTTCGCGCAGGAGCACTAACAGGTCTTTGGCATAGAGCAGACCCTCGACATGGTCGATGGATTCTTCAAAGACTGGAATGCGCGAATGCCCGGCTTCCACGATGGTCGTCAGCGCTTCGTCGAGGGGGGTGTTCGCGGCGAGCGCCACGATGTCGATACGCGGTACCATTACTTCGCGGGCCAAAGTATCGCCGAACTGGAAGATGGAGTAGATCATCTCCTTTTCGCCGTCTTCAATAGCGCCGCCTTCCGACCCCGCATCGACCATCATTTTGATCTCTTCTTCGGTGACCAACGAGGTGCTGCTGCGACCCACAAACGGCGAGGCAAACTGACCGCTAAGCCATTGGGTTACGCGCAGCACCGGCGCGAGCAGCCGCGAAAGCAGGTTGATGGGGCCGGTGGCCCACAGCGCAATATCCAGGGCGTGGCCCCAGGCGATCTGGGCGGGCAGCATCTCGCCAAAGATCAAGGTAATGAACGCCACCAACAGCAGCGCGGTGCCATAGCCGATGATATCAGCCGCAGTAGCCCCCAAATCCAGGTCAATCAACCCGTCACGCAGTGCAGGGGCGATGCTTGTCGCCGCAACGACGGCAATTGCAAACAGCAGCAGGAGATCAACGATCTGCTGCGAAGCCAACAACCGGGTAGCATCATTCGAGAGGGCCAGCGCGCGCCTGGCACCCCGGTGGTCTTCATCGGCCATTTCCTTGAGCCTGGTTTTGGAGACATTACTCAGTGCTCCATAAGCCAGTTTGAAAAGTGCGTTAAGCAGAATCAAGCTGCCTAACGCGATTAGCCCGATTAAGCTATCGTCCACAGGGTTTTCCCTTTGTCCCTAGCTGGCGAAATGAAGTGAAAGCAGTGGCTGCCGGGCATCCAGGGGGCAATACACGGGGGCATGGTGTGCCAAAAACAGCCACCCAGGGCGCGGCATGTGGTGCATGAGGGGGAGGTTCAGGTGAGTCTTCTGCCAGGCTCAACATCGCACACTCAGATTTGATAACAACGCAGGGGCGCTGTTGTGCGCGCATTGTACCATAAATGAGGTATGCGTCAAATGCTGGCTTCTGGCGCGCGAATGGTGCCAACCGGGCGCATTTGTGCAGCTTGTACAAGGTGGCCCGAGCGACAGGGGAGTGATCATTAATCATCTAGTCCACACTAACCGTTCGTTTATGTATTGTTTCACTTTAAATCCATAAAATCGTCATTTTCTCTCTTTCCTGAAGCCCGACATCCGCTATAATGTGGGATATTGAGCAGTAGTTTTGGATAATGAGGGATATTTGCCCCCCCATGCAACGGCAACATTGGCGCTGGTTGTGGATTTGGGTAGGGGTTCTGGTTGCTGGGTGTGGCCAAATCTGGTCTGCCGATGGGACGCCACCTCCAACGCGGGAACCTACGTTGCCTTTGCTAGGGTATACCTTGCTGCCACCAACTATCACTCCTGGCATATTGCCAGTACGGACGGCGACGCCGCTACTGCCCACCGACGGTACGACGGCGCGCATGTCGTCTATCGCGCTGTACTTGAATGTTAGCGGAGCCGCGTGTTACGAAACAGCGGTTGGCAGCCTGGTGTGCCTGGGCCAGGTTCACAACCCGCTGGATGTTCCCGTCGAGCAGGTGACGGTTGGCGTGCAGTTAGTCAATGCTGAAGGGGTAGTATTGGCCGATCAGCAGGCATTGGTGTTCCGGTGGATCATTCCGCCCAATGCTGCCGCACCCTATCGTGTGTTGTTTGAGCGTGTGCCGCCGGGGTATGCTGGGGCATACGTATATGTTGGTACCGGCGAGGTAGCTCACGACGTGGACCTGCGCTATGCCGTCCTGACGGCCCAGCCTGTTTCGGGTACGTTTATGATCGACGAATACCAGGTGACGCTGTCGGTGTTGAACGAGGGAACGACTGTTGCCCAGCACCTGGCCGCAACGATGACGCTGCTGAACGAAAACGGACAGGTGACCGGGTTCGCGCGGATACAACCGGATCAAGGGGTGCACCTGGCTCCTGGTGAGGCGCTGGCGCTATCGATCAAGGTTATTCCCCAGGCCCAGGGCACGGTAGCCTTTGATGCGTTTGTAGAAGGTCAGGTAACCGCCGTCGTCGATCCGTGACCGCCGCCGTGTTCCGAAGCGTCTGCTGCCGAAGGTCACGGGTTGCTGTCTGCCAGAGCAAACGCCAGCCGCGCCCATTCCACCAGGCTGAGGGTTTCGGCACGCCGCTGCGCCTCAATTCCCGCGGTGTCCAGCAAGTGATCCGCCTGGGTCTTGTTGATGCCTAACCCTGCGCTGAGTGCATTGCGTAGTTGTTTGCGTTTTTGTGCAAAACCGGCTTTCACCACGCGAAAAAACAACCGCTCATCCGGCACATTTACCATCGGCTGATCGTACACATCAACCCGCAGCACCGCCGATTCCACATCGGGACGCGGCCAAAACGCGGCTGGGTTCAGGCGCATAGCAATTTGTGGCTGGCCAAAAAACTGCACGCTGACGGCCAGCAGACTCATATCGCCCGGCTGCGCAACGAGGCGCTCGGCAACTTCGCGCTGTACGGTCATGACCAGGCGTTGCGGGCGGGGCGGATGGTCGAGCAGGTGGCGCAAGATGGCGCTGGTGATGTAGTAGGGCACGTTAGCCACCACACTGTAGGGCGTATCGGCCACCAGTTCTCCCACGTTGACCGTCAGAAAATCGGCGTGAACCAGTTCAACGTTTGTATTGGCTAGTTCGGTTGCCAGCAGCGGCAGCAGCCGGTCGTCCAGTTCGACGGCGATCACATGCGCGGCATGGCGGGCCAGGATGCGCGTGAGATTGCCCGTGCCAGGGCCGATTTCGAGCACGGTGGCCCCCGGGGGCAGCTCGGCCAGCGCCACGATTTTTTCCAGCACGTTGGGATCGTGCAGGAAGTTCTGGCCCAGGCTTTTCTTGGGTGTGATAGCGTATTGTTCTAAAAGCTGGCGATCATTCATGGCAGTGCTGGTACCTGTTGGGCATGGCTGAGGGGGGAAGGAATATCCGCCTACCGGGTGCCATACGCGATCATGTCGGGTTTGGGCGAGCGGACGATCATCTCCGATTGGATTTCGCGGCTAACCTCGCGTCCATCGGCATAGCGGATGCGCACATGCTGCTCGCGCAGCCCGGCTTGACCCTGTATCACGCGCGTCTCACCGGCCTCAAGCTGGGGATCGGGATGGTAGATAGTCTTTTGTATGATCGGCTGGGTTTCGATCACGATGTCTTCTGTAATGCGCACTACCTGGATTACCATGCCAGGTTCAAGCGGCGTATCCAGCGAAGGAATGGTGTAGTCCAGTCCAATGGGGGCGATACCCAGTGCAGTCAGGGCGTCGCCGACTGCCGGTCCCAGCGTGCGCGTCTCAAGTTGTTCCCCGTCTGCGATCACCGTGATAGGCACGGCGCGCACGATCGTGATCTGCATCCCGGCGCTGACGAGCGTGTTGAGCGCAGGCGAAACCTGGTCGGCCAGGTACAACGTTAGCCCGGCATCATCCAGCGCGCGACCTACGTCGGCTGCGGTGGTGTGCAAAACGACCGTGCTGTTCCCGTCAACAATAGTCAGTTCCACACTGCGCATAACACGCAGTTGGGTTGGCGGAGTGTCCCAGTCTGCAGTGGCCAGTGCATCGGGGGAAAAGAGTTCCCCATCGACCTCAAGCCGGTCGTATGGCTCCAGCGAGATATCGCGTTCAGCCAGGATATCCAGGGGATTGGCGGCTTGAGTTCGAATCTGGCGCGCGTGGCCGTCCACGTCCAACACCAGCACCGACGCCTTGTTGACCGTGATCGTCAGGTCATCTTCCAATGGGGCGGACAGCGCGGGCCAAACTTCGTCCTCATCGTCCAGCAGCACACCTGCCTCGTCCAGCGCATCGCCTACCGTTTGGGCGTGGGTGTGGTGCTCCCACATCTGGCCACCCACGTCGATGGTGACCGTGACTTCGGTGAAGTGGTCGATAGCCAGGGCCACACCGCCCACCAGCGCGATCATGAGCAGGGCAGCGAGCAGCCAGAGGCCCAGCCGGGCCAGGCGCGAACGAGTCACGATGGGTTCTCCATCAACCATACCGACAACAGAAACGGCGACAGATTGCGAGCAAGTTGCTCGGGCCAGGCGCTCCTGCGGCACCCAGGGGAGAGCCCTTAGTGCTGCTGCCTTCCGGCCCTGACACGGTTCGGACGCCCTGCCGCGCAGGACCCAGTCCGAGCTACCTGCCAACAATCCGCCGCCAATGGACGGATAGTGCTAGTGCTGAGTTGATTGGATATTAGCGGATTCGAAATGGGTTGTCAACGGTGAGTCATCCGGCAAAGTGCGCCGCGCACTGGTTCGTGAACGGTGCCGGTTGACCCCCTCAACAGGGCACACCTGTGCTGGCCTGGCTATTGCACGGTGCTGATCATGCGCCGCGTGGCCAGCCCGCTGAGCAGCCCGCTTTTGCCTTCAATCGGTTTGCCGATGGCGATGCCATCCGCGCCGATGCTATAGCTGTAGATCGCGGTATCGTGCGCCGAAGAGCGCATCTTGAGCACCAGGATCGCTCGTTGAATAGCGCTGTCGATTTCCAGGTAGCGCAGCATGACGATGTTGTCGACAATAAACGACAGGCGCCCTTTTTCCTGGTTGGTATAGTCGGAGCGCATTTCTTCGGCCAGATAGATGACGGTGACCCCTTCGCGCCGGAAAGCATTGGTTACCTGGTGATAGACCTGGCGCAGTTCGTGCCCGTCGGCGATGAACTGGGTGAAGTGGCTCAGGCTATCGATCACCACGCGCTGAATATCGAATTCGTGGATGGTGCGAATCAGGTTGCTCTCTGGCGAGGCCAGGCTGCTCATCAAGACTTGCGGCGAGGTGAAGACTATCCGCAGCAGCCCGCTTTCCTCGATGGCGGGCAGGTCCCAGCCCAGGCTGGCCGCGTCCCGGTAGAGCGACTGGGGGAATTCCTCAAACGAAATGAACAGGCCCGGTTCTCCCCGGTCTACACCGTCCAACAGGTATTGCAGCCCGAAGGTGGTTTTGCCGGTACCGGGTGCACCCCGGATCAAAATGGCCGATTGGGGAATGAATCCTCCGTTGAGCATAGCGTCCAGACCGGGGACGCCGCTGGTAACGCGCGCTTGGGTGGTGGCCATGATAGGTCCTCTCCTGGTGTGGCTCTCAGTATGGATGATTCTGAATAAACTCTACTATCGCCACATTCCGCTGGCAAGTATTGCCGGTTTCGACCAGTACAGAATCCGAAATAACCGTGTTGCCGACCGGTCGCAAGATTTCGACGATGAACGTGGCGGTGCGCGGCGCGCTGCCCACTTGAAACTCAAACCCACCTGGCCCCCACCGATCTGCATCAGCATCAGAAAACAGCGTGCGATTGTAACTGCCGTCCGTCGCGGTGACGCGGATCGGCATATCGGGTAGTGGGTTGCCTTCCAGGTCGTATACTACCCCGGCGATGCTCAACCACTGGCAGCCCTCGGTGCCGCTATGCGCCTCGTACTGGACCGGATTGGCCGTGAAGGGTTGGTCCGATCGGGTTGGGGCGGGACGCGGCGTCGTCAGCGGATTACCACTGCCATCATCCAATCCCCCAGGCAGGGAGTCTGCCGGAGTTTCCAGAGGGGCGACGGGGGTGTCCGGGGCAGCCAGCACCGGCGTTAGAGTCTCGGTTGGAATTGGCGTTTCTGTGGGTACCGGCGTCTCGCTGGGCGTGAAGGTGAATGTCGGCGTGATGGGAGTAGGCGTCCACGTTTGGCTGGGCACCGGTGTCTCGGTCGGTGGCAGCGGCGTATCCGTCGGGAGCGGTGTATTGGTGGCCGTGTTGGTCGGGGTTAGCGTGGGGGTATTGGTCGGAAATCTCGCGATAGTTGGCGCGTCCGGGGGCGGAAACGGGTTGAGTGCCGTATTAGGGTCGCGGATGATCAACACCATCACCGCTAGCAGCCCGACGGTCATCACCACGAACACAACGGTGATCACGTCAAACACAATCGAGAGAGAATTAGAGGGCTGCGACATGGTAATGGTGCTCCGAGCTTATTTGGGCCAGTTGGCGAACATGTGGTGTGATCGTGTCGTGTTCCGGCAAAAATGTCAACCTGGCCAGTATTAATACCGAACCTGATACCTAATACGGCCTGATGCGCACGAAGTTGATCTTGGCCAGGTTGCTCTCGCAGGTGCCCTGCAGCAAAAATGAAACCGGCTCCGACAGTGCGATGTCGTTCGCCCACAACCCCACGCTATAGCGCCCTACTGCCGGTGCGTCGCCCAGTTGTACTTCCCACCCGGACGCGCCATAGATCGGGGCGTCGCCGCTGGTGGTGGTCGCGACCAGCGTGCCGTCTTCGGACCATACCCGAACGTCGATGTCCTGCACGTGGTCACCCGTGTTGGTGATGGTGGTACCCACTACTCCCAACCAGTCACAGCCTGCGCCGTTCAGGTAGTTGTCGCGGATGCGCGGCGTACCGCGCTGGACGATAAACGGAAAGGGCGACAGGGTGCTGGTGGGCAGCACCGATGCCGCTGCGGGAGTTGGGGTGACGGTCGGCGAAGGCGTGATCGTGGGGGGGAGGATTGGCGTGGGGGGTGACGTAGCCGTTCGCACGCGCGTGGGGGTCGCCGTATAGGTC
>JAADYV010000656.1 GCA_010092855.1 Chloroflexota bacterium
GTAGGCCGGGCTGTCACCGACGGTGACCGCTTCGGGCATGGCGGGCACGGGCAGCACCAGCGCAAAGTCTGCGCCGCCACTGTAGGCGTACTCAAACGTGACGGTGGTGCGCTGCTGCTGCTCGTCGATGAGGTACAGCACGCGCAGCTCCTCGATGGTCATACGGCCCTCGCCGCGCGTCACAAAGCCGCCCGCCCCGGCGGGGCCAGCCACACCGGTACCTGCCAATACGCTGCCGATGAGCACGAGTGCGATCCCGGCGCGCCACGCCTGTCGCTGGATGGGGTTCATGGGGTGGTGCCTCCTCCTGCTGAAGACCGGATGATGGACTGGATGTTACCCGCTAACCGGCCAATTGGCACGCAGCGCAACGACCAGATCGGCGGGTGTTTTGCCGGGATGGATTTCGCACCCTCGGTCGGCCCACCAATACAGGCGCAACGTGTGCTGCGGCGGGATGATGCCGCGATACCACAGCGCGAACGTGGCCACATCCAGCGTATCCCCGGTGAGGAACACAGCCAGCCGGTCACGGTGCAAGCCGCCCAGCATCATCCCGTTGGGCATATCCAGCCGCCAGTCCAACAACAGCGCTTCTGGCTGCGGATGACGCACGTTGATCTGGGCATCCGGCCACTGCTGGGCCAGTTGACCGGCCAGCCAGTCCGGGTCAACGTCGAGGTCGGACTGCTGCTCGAACGGCACAATGTCGGCCCCGACCCGGCTGCGCTGCATGTAGTCCTCGTATTCCCACAGCGGGCTGATCAGGTATGTGCCCGCCGACCGGCAGCAGCAGCTCTCACGGTCGGTGCACACTGCCAAGCGCTGGTACCACGTATATTCGAGCGCGGGCGCGGCCTCCCGGCTGACCGACCACCAGCCCGGCAGTACGGCATCATCATACGCCACCGCCCGGTCCAGCACCGGCAGCACGGCGGGCACATCCAGCCCGGCCATCGTCACCAGACCAAACGCCGCCCAGAAGCGCAGTTCGACGGACTCGTGTTGCAGCAGCTTGACGAAATCCGGCAGCAGCGTCGGCATGTCCGCCTGTTCAGCCATGTGCGAGAGCAATTCGGCAGCAACTGCGCGTACCTCGACATCGTCCACGTCGTCCAGCATGATCGCGTGCAGCACCGGCACCGCCCGCAAGTCGCCCGTGCACTCCAGCGCAACGATGGCAAAAATGCGTTCGGGTTGGCCGACGTGTTTATCCTGCGCCAGTTCCACCAGCAGGGGAACGACGTAATCCGCCTGATATTTCCCCAGTCCATGTATGGCGTGCAGGCGAACGTCCTCGACCGGATCACGGTGCACAAGGTCCACCAGGGCCTGGACGGTGGCGGTGGTGTGCGGCTGCCACCACAACGCGAGGATGACCAGAGTCCGCAGGTCTGCATCCGGGCTGTGCAGCGCCGAAAGCAGCGCCAGCAGCACCGGTCGCTGGTAGACGCTGTACCTTTCGTCGCGCCGTGCCAGGTTTCCCAGCACGCTACACGCCGACTTCCGCAGGTCCAGGTCAGCGCCGTGATCGGCGATTACGTTTAGCAGGTCGTCCAGGGAGGAAATGTTATGCCGCCGGATGTGGGTGAGTGATTCAGGATCGGGGGGATACGCTTGCAAGTGCTGCTCAAAATCGGTCATGTACGCTCCTTGTGGGTAGCCTTCCACCCGCCATTATACTGCCAGTGTTGCGAAGAAAAAACCGCACGTACTCGATGGCGGAGGGTGAGCGCAGGATTGGGTCGCATGGGTATAGGTATAATCGGTGACCAGACAACCGATCACACGAGTTACAGGGGAGCGCTGCACGATGGTCAAAACGATCGCTCGCACAACGGGATTGGTGTGTTTGCTGGTGGTATTCCTCGCAGGGGTTGTGCCCTATCTGCCCCCGCCGGTCGAGTAGGTGGGCACCCTGGCTGATAACTATATCCAACCGTTTAGACGGTATAATCTGGGTAAACGTGCGGAGTCCGAATGGTGATTGATATGCGACAAGCTCCCCCAACGCTCGATGAATTGCACGCCCGCCGGGACGAAATTCTCCGCGTGGCGGCAGTGCATGGCGCGTCAAATGTGCGCATCGTGGGCAGCGTGGCGCGTCAGGAAGCGACACCAACCAGCGATGTTGACCTGTTGATGACCATTCCAGCTTCCCAGACGGTGTTTGATCTGGTCGGGCTGTGGCTCGATCTGCAAGAGTTGTTAGGCTGCGCCGTGAGCATCATCCCCGATTCCACTTCCGATGAACAGTTTTTGGCTGCCGTTTTGCAGGATGCTGTGCCGCTATGAGCCACAAGACACCTGCGGATTACCTGCGCGATCTAGTGCGTGAACTGGATGACGTGGCTGCATTCACCGTTGAAGGGAAAACAACCTTCCTGAACGATGCGAAAACGCGCAAAGCTGTTATACGCTCGTATGAAGTTGTCGGCGAAATAGCAAAGCGGCTGCCCGAAGACCTGCGCCACGCGCATCCCCAACCCGATCGGCGCAAGATGATCGGGTTCCGCGATTTTCTGGCGCACCATTACGAGGAAGTGATCGTGGAGTACATTTGGGAAGCAGTTGAAGACCTGCCCAGGCTGCGCGCTGCTGTTGAAGCTGTGCTTGCCGAAGTGGATGCCCCCGCAGACGGCAACGAAGATTGACGATTTGTGTTTCGAACACGAGCCAGCGCGCGCGCTGGTTTTTCCTTTTTGGGGCAGGTGTGGTAAAGTAGCGCCCGAAAAATTGTTAATTAGTGGCACAATTACGCAAGGAGTAAAGTATGTTTGATGATTTTGCCCCGCGTTTGGCCAGCATCCTCACCGAATATTCCAAC
>JAADYV010000146.1 GCA_010092855.1 Chloroflexota bacterium
CAGGACATATATGCCAGCGTGGACCCGAACAATATGAAGCCGGTCGCCGATATCGTTGCCGCGCTGGCAATCGACCTCGCTACAAATGATCAGGTCGCGTTTGGATCCCGTTAGAAAGCGAGCCCCTACCGCGACTGCACTTGCCAGCGATACCGTCTGCGCGTACAATAAAATAAGACAAACATAAATATATCCCTACGAGAATGGTAGTAATATGGCAACTATTCTGATCGTTGAGGACGAGGAAGAAATGCAGGAACTCCTGCAGATGGCCCTCAAGCGTGCCGGTCATGAGGTGGTCGCTTGTTTGAACGGCGTCGAAGCTCTATACCTGGCGACTTATCACCAACCCGACCTGATCGTCCTCGACCTCATGATGCCGCTGGCATCGGGCGATGCCGTGTTGGGCTTCATCCGCAGCACGGACGCAATCAAAGACATTCCGGTGCTGATCGTCTCGGCGCATCCCAACGGCGCACGGCTGGCGCACCAGTTGGAAGCCGATGGATTTCTGCCCAAGCCGCTGGCCATGCAGGACCTGACCGCGCAGGTGGAGGCCTTGTTGCAGGCGGCAGCCAAAGCCTGATCGCGTTCGCGTTTATTGTTTTTGCAGTTGGCATTATCTAACGGGCACCGCGCCCGTTTTTTCATTGCCTGGTCGCCGGATCGTGGGGTGGGGGCGCGAAACAGCTTTCGATGAAACGCCGCAAACTGCGCCGGGTCAGGAATCCGAAGGGCAGCAGCACCAATCCCATAACGACCAGCGTCACCGGCACAAATACGCGCAGACCTTCGTTGAAGCTCCCCGGCCCGCCCAGGATCAGCAGCCCGCCCAGCACAAACAGGCCCATCACCAGCACATACCAGGCCACATACCCGAACGAGACCGCCACTTTGCATTCCACCTGGGTCAGCCCGCCCGCCGTGCCCCGGATGGTGCCCCAGGCGCGGTTGTTGATCATGTCGGCGCGGTGGAACAGCCGCCAGCGCTGCACCGTGAAGCGATACACCTGGCACGGCTCGATCTCGGTAATAGTGCCGCGCAGGTGCGGCTTGAGGCTGGCGTCGCTGCTGGCAAGGCGTGCTTCCAGGCGTTCAGCCAGTTGGATGGCGGGGACCGGCGTCTGGTAGTGGAACGAGCGCTCGGTGATGCGCCGCCAGGGGGGAGTTTTCGCGTGGTTTGTCATCGTCAGGGAGTCACGCCTGTGGATTGCCAGGGTGAGCCTCGGCTGAAGCCGGTTCGGGTGTGGTGCGCAGTGTGGTGCGCGCGTCATCGGTCAGCAGCAGGTCGAGTTTGTGCAGGCTGCGCCGCCGCACGCGCCGGTATAGCCACACCACCGCTGCTACCGGCCAGACGTGCGCCGCCAGCGGAAGCCCGCAGTCCGGGCAGGGCAGCAGTCCAACCCCGAACACACCCACAGCCTGCACCCAGCCGTTATTCAGCTTCAAGCGTATTTTTTTCAACATCCATGTCGTCCTTGTTGTTTGTCCTGTTGGGATTATAGCGGAATCGGGTGGTATTGGGCTATTGGCGGGGCAGGCTTCCGCGCAACGCTCTACTCCACTGCGGACTGTCGCAAACGAAACAGCGTGTTTGCGCAGTCCTGCGTGCCGTGCCGCGTCGCGCAGGTGGATGACGGGCAGCGGTGCACAGCGGAGTTGGAGGACCGCGCAGACCGGCTTGTGGTCCTGCGCCGGTCCGGAACGGAGTGGAGCACCGCTGCACCCTGCACGAGGAATGCTGGCACAAAAACGCGCCGGCTCCCATCTGATGTGCGCCCGGCGGTACAAACCCCGACACCGCCCCGGACTGGCTGGATGCGAGCCAGCCGCAATCGGGCAAAAACAACCGGTCGATCCACTACCATGCGCGACGCTGACGGCTGCCCATTGATACGCTGACGGCTGACCCGCGTGATTGCGTTTTTCGCCAGAATCCCCTTACAATTCGGGTAATCGCTGTATCTTGATCAATTAATACACTCACAAAAGGGGACACTGAACCATGCTCAAACGCACTCTTCCCATTCTGCTCGTACTTGCCCTGTTTCTGGTGGCCTTTCCGACATCGACCGGCGCACAGGGATCGTCGGCCTGGCGGCTGGCCATGTTCGACGATGCCACCCAAACCCTGTATTGGGTTACGCCTGCCGGGGTCCAGGTCGGACCGTCCTTCCCGCAAATGGCGTCTTTCGACTACGTAGGCGGCGTCCGGGTATCGCCTAATGGCCGCTTTATGGTGTTTGCCGGATCCCAGAACCAGCAGGAACAGATTTTCGCTGCCAACCTCGAAACCCAGACATGCTGCACCCCATTGGGCAATCCCCTGTTCGCGGCGGCGGATGTCAACCTTGTGGGGCCGTTCAGCCAGGATGGTACGCAGATCGTGATTGCACAGGGCAATACCAGCACGTTCTGGCAGCAAAACGCAGCGCCCGACACCCTGATCACGGTCCTTGACCTGAACAGCGGGGCGCTGGTCAACTCCATACCGGTGGCCAACCTGCAGCGGGACGAGTACGGCATGGTGGCACTCTTTGGGGACTGGCGCACGGACGGCATTCGCCTGCTCCCCAGTTGCTGGGCGTGCGAAGGCGCGTGGGAAGGTTCCTTCCAGATTTGGGACCCGTATTCCGGGGCGCTGTCCGGTCCCAGTGAATACTTCTACATTCTGCGCGAAGACCTGCCCGCCACCGGTGAGCAGATCGCATCCATCGCTAACCCCAACTTCCCCAACACCGGTATGCCGCAAGCCTACTTCGCGCCCGCCAACGTGATCGAATACTATCCCACGCGCGACTCTGCCGGGACTCCAATCTTTTTCGACCCCGACATGCCCTACATTAGCCGTTCCGATTTTGTGGCCGATGGCAACGCGATCCTGATCCGGCAGCCCGGCTGGTTCTTTTGGAACCCCGACTTCCCCTCCGATCTGCCGGAGTTTTCCCCGAATGACAGCTACCACTTGCTGCTGCGCAGCGGCCAGCAGGTGCTGCTGGAACCCAACCAGGGCAACTACGTGTACGGGACGCCTGATGGCTGGCTGAGCCGCAACTTGGTCACCAACGAGTTGATCCACAACGTACTGCTGCCGGGTGGCCAGGTGACCAGTACCACACTTGGCCAGGCGCAGGACGCGCGCGTGGTGGGCCAGAACTACGAGCTGGGCCAGACCGCCAGCGGTTCGTTCCCGGCGGTTGCGCCACCCGCCACCATCACTTGCCCTGGTTTCATGCCGTCGCGCCTCGCGCCCAACACGCTGGCAGCGGTGACGCCCGGCCCGGCCAACAACCTGCGTGACCTGCCTGGTCTCAACGCCGGGAACGTGATCGGCAGCATCCCCGGCAATGGCGTCTTCATCGTGCTTAGCGGCCCCGACTGCCTTGAAAATATGGCCTGGTGGCAGGTTGATTACCAGGGCCAGGTCGGGTGGACGTCCGAAGGCCAGGGCAATGAATACTGGTTGGTGCCGGTTTACGACATGTTCGGTTTCTAACCCGATTCTTCCCGCGCGCGGTTGCGCGAACAGGCGAAGTCATGTTGAATCACCTCTGTACGGAGGTGGTTCTTTTTTCGAGAGCATTCAGTAATCAGCTTGTCAGCGATCAGGAAAAAACCAGGCACCATGAGGCGGTAGCTGCTGCCTGCGCTGAATGTTGAAGGCTGA
>JAADYV010000147.1 GCA_010092855.1 Chloroflexota bacterium
CTATTATAATGGGGGGGGGGGTCCCCCCGCCCCCGGGGGTGTAGCGCCCCGCCGCCGCCAACCCCGCTTCTGGCCACGAGCAAAAAACAACCCTTGAGGTTTTCGCAACTTAAATTCGAATTCCAAAGCATTGTAATGTAAAATTCAAAGCATAACCTTGAATATTTTAAGGAGCAGCCGCATGACCTACGATTTTGCCCCCAAGCTGGCCCGCGTCCTGACCGAATACTGCCGCCCCATCCAGCGCGGCGACTACGTGATCATTCGCGGTGCAGCCGTCGCCGAACCGATCATCGAAGCGCTGGTCGAAGCGGTGTTTAGACGCGGCGGCCATCCCAGCACCATCGTTGGACTGACCAACCTGGCCGAGATCGCGTTCCGCCATGCCCCGGAAGAACATTACGACTGGATCGATCCAGCGGCGCGGGTGGCGATGGAGCAAGCCGACGTATCCTTCTACATTCTCGCCGACTTCAACAGCAAGAACCTGGCCACCGTGCCCCCGGATCGTCTGGCGCGGTACCAGCAAGGCCAGCGCCCGCTGATCGAGCTGTACCTCAACCGCTGCGAAAACGACGACCTGCGCTGGAATATCACCGCCTGGCCAACACTTTCCGGTGCACAGGATGCAGAAATGGGCCTGCTGGAATTCACTGAATTCATGTACAACGCCTGCGGGCTGCACCACGACGATCCAGTCGCCTACTGGACCGCGCTGCGCGACCAGCAGGACGAGTTGATCGCGTGGCTCGAAGGCAAGCAGCAGGTCGAGGTGCACGGGCCTGGCATCGAGCTGATGTTCAGCATGGCCGGTCGAACGTGGGTCAACTGTTACGGCGTGCGCAATTTCCCCGATGGCGAGATTTTCACCTGCCCCGTCGAAGATTCGGTCAATGGTACCGTTGTGTTCAACATGCCCGCCCATTACGCCAACCGCGAGGTAGACGGCGTGAAGCTCGTCTTCCAGGATGGCGTGGTGGTGGAAGCCGAAGCCAGCAAAAACCACGACTTCCTGCTCAGCCAACTGGACATGGACGAGGGCGCGCGGCGGCTGGGCGAATTCGCGGTGGGCACCAACGACGGGATTGATCGCTTCACCCGCAACATCCTGTTCGACGAGAAGATGGGCGGCACGATCCACATGGCGCTGGGCGAAAATGCGAACGGCGCGGGTGGTGTGAACAAAAGCGCCATTCACTGGGACATGCTGCACGGCATGACGGATGGCGGCGAAATTGTGGTAGATGGCGAACTTTTCTACAAAGATGGTACATTCACCGTGTAACTACAGTTTTTCAACACACTTCAGGAGACCTCATGTACGAAGATTTTGCACCCAAACTGGCCCAAGTGATCACCGAATTCAGCATTCCGGTTCACCCCGGCAACCTGGTGTACATCACCGGCAATCTGGAGGCCGAACCGCTGATCACGGCGTTGTACGAAGCTACCTTGCGCTGCGGCGGCAATCCCATGACCAACGTCCATTTGCCCGGCCACCAGGAATTGTATTTCGAATACGCCACCGACCAGCAGCTCGAATTCCTCAATCCGGCCATGATGGGCATCGTCGAGAGTATTGACGTGTTCTACAACATCTCTGCGCCGCTTAACACCCGTGCGCTCACGCAGGTTGATCCCCAGAAGCTCACCCAGCGCCAAAACGCCAACCGCCCCATGTTGGAAGTCTACAAGCGGCGCACGGATGCGCGCGAACTGCGTTGGAACATCTGCGGTTGGCCGACGCAGGCCGGTGCCCAACAAGCCGACATGGGCCTGCTGGCCTACACCGCGTTCATGTACAAAGCCTGCGCGCTGGACCAGGACGACCCGGTGGCGCACTGGCAGGCGCTGCGCGAGCGGCAGGACGTGCTGGTCAACTGGCTCAAGGGCAAACACCACGCCGAGGTCAAAGGACCGGGCATCGAGATGTCGTTCGACTTTGCCGGACGCGATTGGGTCAACTGCTGGGGCGACGAAAACTTCCCCGACGGCGAAATCTTCACCAGCCCGGTCGAGGACTCAGTTAACGGCCACGTCGAATTCAACTTCCCCACCAATTACGGTGGGCGCGAGATCAACGGCGTCAAGCTGACGTTTAAGGACGGGGTGGTAGTCGAAGCGTCGGCGGAGAAGGGCGAAGACTACCTGCTCTCCCAGTTAGACCTGGACGACGGTGCGCGGCGGCTGGGCGAATTTGCCATCGGCACCAACCTGGGCATCCAGCAGTTCACGGGCAACACGCTGTTCGACGAGAAGATCGGCGGCACAGTACATATGGCGGTAGGCCGGGGCTTCATCGAATCGCAGAGCGAGAACCTGGACAGTATGGTGCACTGGGACATGGTCCACGACATGAAGGACGGCGGCGAAATCCACATCGACGGCGAGTTGTTCTACCGCGCCGGGGAGTTTATGGTCTAGCACGCTCCGACGCACACACCACCATACACCACGCACGGGCAGGGAGCGCGATCCCCCTGCCCGCGTTGCTGTTTTATGTGACGTTGGTCCGATGCGCAGAGCGTCAGCGTTTCGCCGCTTCCAACCAACTACTGCGCGCGCAAGTATTCCAGGATCGCGGTGCTGCCCCCCGCGACGACTTCCGGCGGCAGCGCATCAAGCGGATTGCCATCCAGGGGCAGGTCTTCCAGGTTTTCCAGTTGGCCGAGTTCCGAGGGCAGGTCACTGAGATCGTTGTAGCTCAACCACAGCTCTTGCAGGTTGGTGAGCTGGCCGACTTCCGGCGGCAGGCGGGTCAACTGGTTGCTGTACAGACTCAACGTTTCAAGGTTCACCAACTGGCCGATCTCCGGCGGAAGCTCACTCAGCAGGTTGTCATCGAGCATCAACTCGCGCAGGTTGGTCAGAGTCCACAGTTCGGGCGGCAGCGTGCTGAGATTGTTGACGCTCAGGTACAACGCCTGCAGTTCCGTCAACTGCCCGATCTCCGGCGATAGTTCTTCCAGCCGGTTGCTCGTCAGGTCCAGGTATTCCAGCGCAGTCAACTGCCAGAGTTCCGAAGGCACGCTGTCCAGTTGCAGGTTCGGCAGGTACAGCTTGCGCAAATTCGACAGGGTCCACAATTCGGCGGGCAGCCCCTCCAACGGGAGCAGGCCAATATCGAGCACTTCCAGGTTCGTCAGTAGCCCGATTTCCGGAGGTAGGCTGGTCAGGTCATTGTATCCCATGTACAGGTCGCGCAGGTTGCCCAGCGTCCACAACTCGGCGGGCACACTGACCAGGCCGCAATCATTGATGACCAGCACTTCCAGACCGGCCAACTGCCCGATCTCTGGCGGCAGTTCTTCAAGTTGAACGCCCGTCAGGTGCAGCGCCGTCAGGCTTTCCAACTCCCACAGCACCGGCGGCACGCTGGCAAAGGGCGTGTACCCCAACCGCAGTTCGGTCAAGGCGGTCAACTGGCCCATTTCGGATGGCAGCGCGGTGAGTGGATTGCCGCTCAGCCACAGGACCGTCAGGTTGGAAAGCTGCCCGATCTCCGGCGGCAGTTCTTCGAGGTAGTTCCAGCCCAGGTCCAGGGATTCGAGCGCCGTCAGTTCCCCAATCTCCGGCGGCAGCAGCGTCAAATTCAAGAACGCCAGGTCGAGTTCGGTCGCACCGGATTCGCGAGCTTCCTCGATGCGGGCCAGGGCTTCCTGGTAAG
>JAADYV010000657.1 GCA_010092855.1 Chloroflexota bacterium
CCCTGTGCAATCACGCCCGATGCGCCCAGGGCCAACACTGCCCCAACGCTGACCAGCAGCAGCGCGATTCCTCCGATTATGTAGATGCGTCTCATGGATTCTCCCTTGTGAGCTAGTCGTGCTATCTGTACATTTAAGATATTCGGCTGAATTTCTTACGAAAAGCTAAAAGATTGATGAGAAAACCCTGAAATCGCCCAGAAAACGCGCCGGTTTCCCAATGCTGCCCCATGTGCCCTCTCCGGGCCATCCAGACCACATGGCTATTCGGCCCACGCCGCCGGCTGGCACTCGGCCACCGGCAGCACGCGCTCGCCGATCTTAACCGCTGGCGCTGCCGGGTCATACAGGCCAAAGCGCACCAGTGTCCGGTCGGGCAGGCGCGGCAGCGTGAAGTCGTCACGCACGAGCTGCGCGGGGCCCCACCACTCGGTAAATGGATACAGTCCGTAAACCGGGTAGCGGCTGTCGGCGTTGGGTGGATTAGGCGCGAGTTCATCCCCGGTCAGGTGCACGTAAATGCTGGGATTTTGTTGGGGGATGTCTTCGGCCATCCAGATGACATGCAGGTAGATCGACACTTCGTCACAGGTGAGCCAGGCGTCATAGCGCGACACCCCAAACAGCACCAGCAGTTCTGGATCACGCCAGCCAACCGGGTCGGGCGTTTCCAATAGCTCCGGCAGGGTATTGGATAACTGCACAAGCCCTGGTGCTGCCGAGGTGATATGGAAACGGCCCAGGCGTCCATCCCAGCCTAGGCGCTCCGGCCACCAGGTTGATGTGTTGTCAGGGTTCGGATTCAGGGCGTTGGGCCAGGGCAGCGGGTAGGTATAGAACGTCTCCCACTCGGTATAGAGCTGGTAGCCGCTGTCCAAAAGTTCCTCGTAGTCACCCTTATGGTCGACCAGCAGCAGATCGGCGTTTTCTTCCGTCACCAGCCGCGAGTAGGCCGCTGCCGAATAGCGCGGTCCCCACGGCAACATCAGGGCCGGTTGGCCATCGCGCGGGACGTGGCGGATCCGTTCAATGGTTTGCAGGCCAGTTGGCTCGGTCACCAGTTCGCGCACAAAGGCATGATGCGCGTGCACCAGCGCCCCCACCCAGCCTACCATGGCCAGCATGGCCACTGTGCTCAACGCCGGGAAGGGACTTCGCAGCCGTGCCAGCCAGTCGATGGTCAGCGCCACGCCAACCACCAGCGCCATCACCACCGGCATCAATATGGCTTCGGGCAGCACCGCCGTGTGATAGGCGAGGGCAAACAGCGCCGGGCCAGCCGCGCACAGCGTCACAATGCAGGCGGCATACCGCTGCGGTGTGACGATACAAGCCAACGCCAGGCACACCAGGCCTGCCAGCAAGCCGGGGAGTGTTAGTTCGGTGGCCAGGATATCCCAGACCGCCTGGGCATTGCTGCGCCAGCCATCTAAGCCATCGGGCAACGTCACCAACCGGTCCGCCTCCCGCCCGGTGAACTCGGTCCAGAAGCCGTCCCAGGTGTCCGGCTCACCATACACCCATTCGCCACCATACCAGGCGTTGAGCGGCAGGTAGGCATAGGGCACAAATCCCACCAGCGCCAGCCCGACCATGCCCAACAGCGTCCACCACCACCGCGCGCGGACCAGCCACACCAGTCGCCAGGCCGCCACCAGCAGTCCCGGCGCAAAAAACGCCACCGCCCGGTGGTGCGCCACACCAATGCCGCCCAGCAGCGCCAGCAGCAGCAATCGACGGCGCGCAGCGGACGCTGTTTCGTTGTGCAACGGCCACAGCACGACCAGCAGCAGCAGCACGGAAATGGCCAGGCTCATGCTGTAGACTTCGGCCAAAACGTTGTGAATCCAGATCGAGCGCGTCAGGCCCAGCAGCGCGACGCTGACCAACGCCAGGGAAACGCGCCCCGTCCAGCGCCAGATCAGAAAGCCCAGGCCACCCAACGCCAGCATACCCCAGGCCAGCGCGTACAGGCTGGCAGCATACGCGGGTTCGACCGCCAGCACGCGCAGCCCAGCGGTGAACAGGTTGCCCAGGATGGCGTACAGGGGATAGCCGGTGTGGTGGATGGTGCCCCAAACGTTCAGCGCGACCTGGATTTCGCCCACGTCTTTGATATATTCGTTGCGCAGGTAACCACCCGGCAGGTCCGGGTTGAAGCTGCCTGCAATGTGTGTCTGGAGCGTGGTTACATAGACGACCAACAGCACCAGCAACGTTATGGGGCCGATTGTGGGTTCGATCACGCGGGGCAGGCGAGATACACTCCCCCAGGTCAGCCGCCGCCCACCAGCCAGCATACCCCCGATCCGACGTTTCTGGTGGGAGGTGCGAACTGCACGTCTCACGCGCGGGTCGGGATCATGAAGCTCTTCCTCGTCTGCCAGCGCCTGATCATCCAGATCGTTGTCCGCCGGGTGAGTGCCCGCCCTCTCATCCAGCTCGTAATATACCGGCTCGTCGTCAAAAGGTTCGTATATCAGTTCGTCTTCTCGTCCGTCGGACACCCAACCATCCTCGCACTGCTGCTATCGGCGACTGCCGGATTATAGCACGAAGCTGCGGAACAGAATCGGCAAAAAGCGACGGGCAGCATTTTTAGCAGCGGTCGGATGATAGCAGTTCGACGGGGAATGAGCCCGGTGGGATAATACACACCCTCCGGGAAGAGGGTGTGCAGGTCTTCATATAGGTACCAATTACGTCTCGGACAGCCCGTATCAGCGTGGTTCCACGACTAACCGTAATGCAGTGCGTTCCTGGTCTTCGATCATGACCTCGGTGAAATAGGGAATCGTGATCACGTCAATACCATCGTCGCTTAAGTACCCGCGAGCAATCGCCACAGCCTTAATCGCCTGGTTGACGGCGCCCGCTCCAATTGCCTGAACTTCAGCCCGGTTATGTTCGCGGACGACACCGGCGATTGCGCCAGCCACTGCCGTTGAACGCGAACGGGCTGATACCTTGATTATGTCTACCGTGCCCGGATGATCGGGCAATACATGAGGAGCCAAGTGTGATGGATGTGAAGGTTGCATGCTTTGGTAGCCCCCAAAGGACCTAGAACTGCCGTCGGTTTCTCAAAGTGTACAATGCGCCTAACAGTATCATTGTACCTTGCTTTATGAGTGTAAGGCAATTGGTTGGCTAGTACAGGTACTACACACCACTGCCAAACACACCTTGTTGCTATGATACAGCATGTAAAGGATTACAATACATCCACCAATATGTATTGGTGCGTTTATTACGTCACTTGTCGAATGTTTTCTCGGTGCAGACTCCCGATTTGCGTTACAATCTAGGCTGGGCAGGTGGAAGTTTTTCCGCTTGCCGGAGCCTGAAGGAGTTATTTAACGACTATGACTAACCAAATTCGCGTTCTCCCCCTGGGTGGCCTGGGCGAGATCGGCAAAAATATGATGTTGATCGACTACCAGGGCCAGGGCATCATCATTGACACCGGCATCATGTTCCCCGAAGGGGATATGCTGGGCATTGACTACATCATCCCTGACTTTCAGTACATCATTGACGAAGTAGAAGCCAAAAAACTAGAGATTCTGGCGATCATCATCACCCACGGCCACGAAGATCATACCGGCGCAATCGGGCATGTGCTCGACCATATCGACGCCCCGGTCTATGCTACCCGGTTGACTGCCGGGCTGCTGGAGTTTAAACTGCGGCGGGCCAAACACACCGACCATCCGCTTAACGTCTTTGAAGCGGGAGCAGTGCTGGAATTCGGCCCGTTCACGGTCGAACCGTTCCACGTCTGCCACAGCATCCCCGACAGCGTAGGTCTGGGCATCACCACCCCTGTCGGCTTGCTGGTGCATACGGCCGATTTCAAAATCGACCATACCCCGGTCGATGGCTGGCCGCCCGACTTCGCCAAACTCGCCGAATTCTCGAAGCGTGGCGTGTTGGCCCTGCTCTCGGACAGTACCAACGCTGACCAGGCGGGGTGGACACCTTCCGAAACCGTCGTCGACGAAGCGTTCGACCACGTCTTCCGCGACACAAAGGGCCGCATCATCGTCGCCACCTTTGCCTCGCTGGTGTCGCGCGTGCAACAGGTGGCCACTGTTACCCAGCGCTATGGCCGCAAGATGGCGGTCGCCGGGCGCAGTATGTCGGAATACATTAAGGTCGCCACCAAGCTCGAATACCTGCACCTGCCGGATGACCTCATCGTCTCGGTCGAGCAAGCCAACAAGATGAAACCGAGCAAAGTGGTCATTATGGCCACCGGGTCGCAAGGCGAACCATCGGCGGTGTTGGGGCGTCTGGCCTGGGGCAGCCACCGCCAGCTCGAAGTGCAGCCCGGCGACACCGTCATCATGTCCGCCCACCCCATCCCCGGCAACGAGGAACTGGTCCACCGCACGATGAACAAGCTCATCCAGCGCGGCGCAAACGTCATCTCCGACCCGTTCGCCCCGGTGCATGTTTCCGGACACGCTGCCCAGGAAGAACTCAAGCTGATGATTCACATGCTGCGGCCCAAGTTTTTCGTACCGGTACACGGCGAGTTGCGCCACCTGCACGCGCACAGCCGCCTGGCCCAACAGATCGGCATTCCTGCGGACAACATTGCCGTCGTCGAAAACGGAACACAAGTTTTCTTCACTGCCGACGAGATGACGGTGGGCGAGCGTGTGCCCGGCGGGTATGTTTTTGTGGACGGTGCGGGCGTAGGCGATATCGGCCCTATCGTCATGCGTGACCGGGAATTGTTGGCCCGCAACGGGTTTGTAATCGCTGTCGTGTTGCTCGATGGTGAAACCGGCGAACTATGGGATACCCCGGAGATCATCTCGCGTGGGTTTGTCTATATCCGCGAAGCCGCAGACCTGATCGAGATGGCAGAGGAGCGCATCGAAGAGGTGGTCGGCACACATGCGGGCAAGAATCTGGCCAAAGCCATCGAGGACGCGCTGTCCAAGATGTTCTTCAACGAAACCCGCCGCCGCCCGATGGTGTTTGCCCTGGTGCGTGAGGTATAGGGATCGCGGCAATCCCAGGACAATCTGGATTTGCACGCACCCCGACCAAACTGCATAATAGGGGCTATTGTTGTCTACAACAGGCAGAGGAGCTAAGGTTGCGTTCTCTACATCGTATTGCCTTGATGATCATGCTGCTCGTCCTGATCGGGACGAGTCTATCGTTGGCTGGCAGCGCGCCTGCCGCAGCCGCCCAGCGCGCCCGGCAAGATGAACCACTCGCGGCGCTTGTCAATGGCCAGCCGATTACAATGGCCACGTTTGATCGTGAATTGCAACGCCAGTCATTGTGGATGCAGGTCCAACCGGCGGACATGGCTGCTTTCGAAGACTACGTATTGCATAGCATAATCGAGCAGGTCCTGATCGAGCAGGCCGCCGTTGAACTGGGCATCGAGGTAACCGACGCTGAAGTTGATGCCGAACTCGACGCACAGGCGCAAATCGCCGCCGAAGCCGGGGTTTCGTTCGACGATTACGTGTCGAGCCAACTGTATACCATTGACGAATACCGCGCGGCGATGCACCAGATGCTGCTGACCCAAAAGGTGAGCGAAGCCGTCGTCGAGGTACCCACCACCGCGCCGCAGGTCTACGCGCGCCACATCCTGGTCGCCGACGAGGGCACCGCGTACTCCGTCCTGGAACAACTCCAGCAAGGCGCAGATTTCGCCACGCTCGCCCAGACTTATTCGCTCGATGTAACTACGGCGTCCACTGGCGGCGCACTCGGCTGGATCAGCGAGGGAGATCTGTTGCAGCCCGAACTGGAACAAGTGATCTTTTCGATGCCGGTGATGACGCGCACAGCGGCACCGGTCACCAGCAGCCTGGGCTTCCACATTATCGAAGTGTTGGAGCGCCGGGAAGATGGTCCGCTGACCGACGCGGCCCTGGCACAGCGCAAACAAGCTGCGTTTGTGGCCTGGCTGCAAAACCAGATCGATACCGCTGAAATCGAACGCTACGTAGGCACTGCTCGCCAATCGTAACCGGAACTGAGGGCAAGGGGATATTATCATGAGCCAGGGCGCAAACCTGTTTTTTAACCTCATTACGCTGGTCTTTGTTGTGCTGACCATTGTGGTGGCTGCCATCACCTTTGGGGTCGCATCGGAATCGATGGATCCGCCGTTCCTGGCTCCCCCCACTGACGAACCCACGACCACTCCCTGGGCCCAGCCGCCACCGGAGCCTATCCAGGACCCAGAAACCGGTGAGGTATTGAACGAAAGCGAGTTGGCGGACGCTGTTTCAACCGGCAGCCTGGACGAGACGGCACCTGCTGATGGTGAGACCCTGCCTGAAGAGAGCGAAACCGGCGCAGAGACTGCGGGGGACAGCGACCAATCTGCAGACCCGGCCAACAATCCTGCTCCGTAACCCAAACGAGCTGCACACCGGATGCGACGGGGCATAAACCGCTTCTATAATCTGATCACACTGCTCTTCATGGGGTTATCCAGTGCGATGGCCCTGCTGGTGGTGGGCATAGCCGCCGATGTGGTTGTGCCCCCGCTGTGGAAACCAGATTCGCCAACGGAAGCCCCTGCCGCACCGGAACAGGCTGATGCCGCGCTTCCGCTGCCGACCCCTGGCGTAGCGGTGGGTTCTGCCACGCCAACGCCCGCCGATGCCGCTTTACCGGCTGCTACAGCACCACCGGCGAACACAGCGCAGGTTGCGATCACGTTATCACCACCCGGCACGGAACAGTCACAAGCATTAACGCCCGCGATGGACACGCCCACACCACCAAACCCATCCGCTGCTGTGGTTCCGAGTGTGCCTGCCGCACCCACATTTACCGTTCCGCCACCGGCAACAGCTACCAATACAGCGCCTCCTACAGTACCTCCGCCTGCGGTCAGCAGCACCCCCACGCTGGCTGTCACCCCCACCACCCCACCCGTCGAGGTGGTAGGGCTGGCAGTATGGACCTATACGGCGACCCCCACGCGCGTGCGAACGGCTACGTCACCCCCCACGCCAATCC
>JAADYV010000658.1 GCA_010092855.1 Chloroflexota bacterium
ACGAGCTGGCCGGGTTGATCACAACCGGCACGGCGCTGTACCTGGGTGGCGTCAACGGCGTGAATCGCTCGCTGGTGCTGGCCGCCAGCCGGTTCATGCCCACCGCCCCGTTGATCCCGACCCTGGGGCTGGAAGGATTGACCCGTGACCAGGCGGTGCAGGAGCGCTACCGGGACGATCCGCTGGTGTACTTCAAGGCGCTGCGCGTGGGGATGTTGGCCGAGTTGATCCGCGCCGGACGGCAAGCCGCCGCGCTGTTACCCGACCTGCACCTACCCTACCTGGCGCTGCACGGAGAAGCAGACCCGATTGCGCTGCCCGCTGCCGCCGAGACCATTCGCGAGCGCTGCGGCGCAACCGACCTCACTGTGCAAATCTATGCCGACATGCGGCATGAGCTGCACAACGAAATCGACCACGACGGTGTGCTGCGCGATGTGGTAACATGGATCGAGGCGCACCTGGACCGAAGTGCGCCGGAACCGCTTGAGCCATCATGAGCCATCCTCAACCGCTCGTGATGTTTTTCAACCATTTTTAGCGCTTGACAGACCCCCACCCCTCGTGTTAGACTGGACGCAGCAAATTAGGAGACGGTTGGGATGCCTGACGGCGGAAAACGCACGATTGACCCAAATGCCGTATATTCCCGGCAAGAGGCTGCCGAAATTCTCGGTGTCAGCCTCAGCACACTCAAGAAGCTGATCGACGCAGGCTACCTGCGCGTCAGCCGGCCCGTTGGTGTACGGCGCGTATTCATACAAGGTTCGAGTATCATCGAGATGCTCAACGAGACGGCGGTGGAAAGGCAAGCATGACGATGGATTGCTTGTGCAGCGAACTAGGCATTAGCAGCGATATTGACAGCGACGACGGTCCCGCGGACGAACGCGGACAGTGGTCGTTTACAACCCAATCTGCTGATCAACAGAGTCGCCTTCTGGTCTGCCGCGTGACCTCGATGAATTCATTTTCGAGGCGCGTCAGGTCTCACCGGCGCGTTAGTGCAGAGGAGTTTCCGGTGTAACGGCGGCTCATAGCTGCACCAACGCCCAATCCCGCGTTTTATCGGGGTGTGAGACCAGGCAGGCTCACACCCCGTTTGCGTTTTAGTTCGGGAAACGCACATGGGCAACCACACCGTCCCGGACGCCGGATTGCGGATGACAGCACATAGAAAAGAGGTTGGCAGAAAATGCAGCCACAGTTCCGTCCTCCAGTTCAACTGGTACAGCCCGTCTTTTCCGAGGCCTGGTTCGAAGCCCTGTTCCTGGCCACCGACCACTTGCACGACGCGATTTGCATGGGCAACCGCGCCATGCCACTCGACCCGGAGCAGATGATAGGCTGGCTGGAAGACATCATCTATACCGCTGAGCAAACGATCCAGGAAATCCGGACCCACAATAATGAGTCCAGGAAACAAGCCGAAAGCGTGACGGACGCAGAGTTATTTGGCCTGCGCTGAGACAAGCGCAGCCACAAGGGAGGTTCATCATGTTGGCAGGTTCAGCACCTGGTGACCGTGCCAATCCAGCCCCCGCTGAGGATGGCTGGGGAACCGAACGCAGCCGTTATCCTGGACAGCACATAGCCGGTCAGGGTGGCGGAGGCCACTCGACTGAACAGCATTTTTCCGAGAGCAATGAATACCTGGTGCCCGCCACCGTACTGGAACAGAGAGGCCGCGACAGGGCGAATACGTTGTAGAGGGAAGGTCGCCGCCGAGAGCAACCGAGGGCACAGTTCGTTAACAATCCAGTGAATGGTCTGCGTGAAGAGCAACAGTGCGGCAAATGGGTGTTGGCTCCTCCTCGCGCAGACCGTTTCTACTTCATAAAACACAGCTTGTTGCTTAAGGTCATTATTCTAGTGAGCACGTTTTTTCACAGCCACGAAAGGAGACACACATCATGGGGAGTTGCTGCTAAATATAGGTGGATTTTTCGCGGTCGCAATCTTGGGCTTTATGCCACTGATTGTCATTCACTTTGCAGACCGACGGCCCAAACTGCGCCTCAGCCAGCTACGGCCCAAAGTGCGCAGCACCGCCGCCCAACGCTGGTACGAAGCGCTGCGCAGTTCGACATTGGTGCGGCTGACCAACTGGTCACTGACCATCGCGTGGTGAGGAAGACTCACGTTGTTCGCTGAAATCTGTGAACTATCGGGGATAGTTTAACCGGCAGAATACCTGGCTTTGGACCAGGCGGTTGAGGTTCGAATCCTCATCCCCGAGCCTGAAAACTGCCCTGCCCGCTGTGGTTCACGGGATTGCGCGGGCAGGAAAGACGAGCGGCACGCCCACATGATGACGTGCCACTTGCAGCCCGGATAAGAGAATGGGGATTATTCCACAGGGCGGTAATGTTCGAGCAGATTGAGCAGTTCTGGCACGTTGACCGGCTTGACTATAAACCCATCGCTGCCAACCATCTCGGACCAGCGAACATACTCCTGCAGATCGTAGGCCGTGATCGCCACGATAGGCACGTCGATGCCCTTCGAGCGCAAACCTTGCGTCAGTTCGAGACCGGTCATGTTGTCTTCACCGAAGTCAACATCGGTCAGAATGAGGTCGGCATCTCCGGGTTGAATGTGGAGCAAGGCCTCTTCTGCGGTGGTATAGGTCGTCAGCGTATCGTGCGCCATGCGCACCACGCGCTCGACCAGGGCGATGTTACTTGGATCGTCCTCAACATAGATAATATGCATCATTCCTTACTCCTTGAGCGAGTCGATACGGCCAGAATACAAAAGAACCCTGCGATAAAATCCTGATGGTAAAATTAAGAGGCTGACACGTTTGCTGGCCGGTACAACACACTCAATTTGACAACGCTACTCTACAGCATAACAGCAAAGACAACTATGGGCAATCCGTCCTAAGCACTCACTCAGCATAGTCTAATATAGCGAACCGGTCGTTAAACAGTTGTTAAGATGTATTAACAATACGAACGTAAAAAGCGTAAATTAGCGCTGTAGTACGAGAAAAGAAGAAAGGCACCGGGGTGACATTCGACAGCAGCACAATAGACGGCAATACCTTACTGGACCTGGGCTATCCTGCCGGGAAGGCGATTGGGCTGGCGCTGGAAGCGACCAACAGCGCCCGCGCGGCGGGTGCCGCCGAAGACGACATCCGGCGCGACCTGGTCGACATCCTGCGCGCGCCAGAGGACTACGCGGACCACCCGGTTTATGGCACGCTGGCAGCGGCGCTGGTGATGGAAGCGCAGCACCCTGCCCGCACCCACTACGACCTGAACACGTCCGCCCCGTACCGCGTGTGGGGCGCAGACGGCATCGAAGCGGGCGCGCTGGACCAGATGAAGCGCGCGGTGCGGCTGCCGGTGTCGATCCGGGGGGCGCTGATGCCGGACGCGCACCAGGGCTACGGTCTGCCGATTGGCGGCGTACTGGCCACCGACAACAGCGTGATCCCGTATGCGGTGGGGGTGGACATCGCCTGCCGGATGCGGATGACGGTCTTCAACGCCTCGCCCCACATTCTGGACCAGAAACGTGAACGCTTCCGGGCAGTGCTGGAGGAACAGACACGCTTTGGGCCCGGTTCCCACTGGGAGACGCCGCGCGAGCACGAGGTGCTGGACGACCCGCTGTGGCACGAACACCCGGCGGCACGCCGTCACAAGGACGTGGCCTGGCAGCAGTTGGGCACCAGCGGCTCCGGCAACCATTTTGTGGAGTTCGGCGCGCTGCACGTACACAGCACCATCGACTCGCCGCAGGGCACGATTCCACCGGGCACCTACCTGGCCGTGCTCAGCCACAGCGGGAGCCGCCGCTTTGGGCTGGAGATGGCCAATCACTACACCCAGGTCGCCATGCAGCGCCACCCGCAGCTCCCCAAAGACTTCAAGCACCTGGCCTGGCTGTATCTGCACGAGGATTCCGGGCAAGAATACTGGCTGGCGATGACGCTGGCCGGGCGCTACGCCAGCGCCAACCACGCCGTGATCCACCGCCAGATCGTGGATGCGCTGCGCACGCCGGTGCTGGGCGGCATCGAGAACCACCACAACTACGCGTGGAAGGAAACCGTCGACGGCCAGGAAGCCATCGTGCACCGCAAGGGCGCGACCCCCGCCGGTGAGGGGGTGCTGGGCGTGATTCCGGGCAGTATGAGCGCACCGGGTTTCGTAGTGCGCGGGCTGGGCAACGCGGAGTCGCTTTCCAGCGCAGCGCACGGGGCGGGCCGCCGCATGAGCCGTAAGCAGGCGTTCCAGACCTTCGAATGGGAGCACGTCCAACGCAAGCTCAAGGAACAGGGCATCGAGCTGATCTCTGCCGGGCTGGACGAAGCGCCGGGGGCTTACAAGGACATCCACAAGGTGATGGCGGACCAGGCCGACCTGGTGGTTGCGCTGGCCGAGTTCAAGCCCAAGCTGGTCAAGATGGACGCGGGCAAAAAACCACGCTATCGCAGCAAAGGTAAAGGCAAAAAGGGCAAAGGCCGCCGGAGGTAGCGCATTCGACATAAACAAGGGTGCGGGCGGTAGGGGCGTATTGCAATACGCCCCGCTTCAATTTTGCGATATGAAGCCTCGTCGTCTGCCTCCAATTTGCCACCCGTGCCATAAACCGGCAGAATCGTAGGACAACCAATCACCAACAACGAACGACCAACAACCATGAATGATATCCTCCAACAGGCGCAAACGTGGCTCGACGACGGACTCCCGGTAGCGGTGGCGACCATTGTGCGCATATTTGGTTCATCCAGCCAGCCGCTGGGCGCGCGCATGGCCATGACGACCGGGAACCGCTTTGTGGGCATGGTCAGCGGCGGCTGCGTGGAAACGGACGTCTACGAAACCGGGCAGAAGGTCCAACGCGAAGGCCGCGCGCTGATGCTGCATTACCAGCAGGTCGAGGACCCGCTGGTCGAGATCGGCCTCAACTGCGAGGGCCAGATCGACGTACTGGTCGAGCCGCTGGATCGTGCGCTGTTGGACCAACTCGCCTGCCCGGAACGCTGTGCACACGTGACGCTGTGTTCGCCCGATCAACCCGCCGATCCCGACGTGGTGCATACCCAGGCGGCGGCGGATGGCACGGCGACCACGCCCGTCCCGGCGCACGTCATCCAGGCGGCGCAGGAAACGCTGCGCGGCGACAAACCGCAAACGGTCACCTTCGCGGATGGGCGCGTAGCCCTGATCGAGCCGGTGCTGCCGCCGCCTACCCTGCTGATCTTTGGCGGGGAACAGATCGCGGTGCCGCTGGTGCGATTGGCGAACGTGATGGGCTGGCGCACGGTGGTCAGCGATGCGCGCCCGGCCTTTGCCACCCGCGAAAAACATCCCGACGCCGACCTGGTGCTGGCCGCCTGGCCGGACGTGGTAGTACAGCAGATAGGCGTGGACGAGCGCACCTACATCGTCTCGCTCAACCATGAAGCGCGCTTCGAGGACGCGATGTTACAGGCGCTGCTAGAGAGTGGGCGCGCGGGTTATATCGGCGCGATTGGCAAGCGCGTCCGGCACCACGAACGCCTGGCGCGTGCAGCAGAAGCGGGGATCAACCTGGCCCAACTGCCGGAGATTCATACCCCGATTGGATTGGACATTGGCGGGAAATCGCCGGAGGAAATCGCGCTGAGTATTCTGGCCGAGATCGTGGCAGTACGGAATGGACGTCCCGGCGGCATGTTACAGGTCACGCGCGCCGCTGCCACCTCGCCGCTTAGTCTGCCGCACGCAAAGTGAAGGAGAAGACACTCCCCTCCCCTGGCTGACCGGAGCTTTCGACGGCCACGCTGCCGCCCAGTTTTTCCACAATGCGCCGCACAATCGACAGCCCCAACCCGTGCCCCTTGACCTGCACCTGGTCCAGCCGCTCGAATTCGGCGAAGAGTCCCGCTTGCTGGTCCGGGCTGATGCCGTCACCATTATCGCAAATCCAGAAGCGCACCCACCCGTCATCCAGCAGGTCTGAACCCAACTCGATACGAGGCGGGTCGCCGCCGTACTTGATCGCATTGCTGAGGTAGTTGACCCACACCTCTTCCAGCCAGGGCATGTAACCCATCGTGGTCGGCCACTCGTCGGGCAGCGTGATGGTGGCCCCGGACAACTCGATCTGGCGGCGCAGCCGGTATTCGGCTTCCTTGATCACGCCCCACATGTTGACCGGGTGCAGCGTTACGTCCTGCTGGCGAATGCTGGAGAGGGTCAGCAGTTCGTCAATAATGCGCCCCATCTTGCTGGCCATCGAGAAGATTTCCTGCATGAACTGCATCGTATCGTCTTCCAGGTCGTCACAGCAGTTCATCATCGTCAGCTCTGCGTAGCCCACCACCACTGTCAGTGGGCTTTTCAGGTCGTGGGCGACGGTACGCGCAAAAGCGTTCAACTCCGCGATCAGACCTTCCTTGAGCTTGATTTCCTCTTGCAGCTCAACCGACCGCAGGTGGA
>JAADYV010000148.1 GCA_010092855.1 Chloroflexota bacterium
CCGAGGGACGATCATGGCTGGAGCGAAGCCCACTACAACGGCGGGCTGTATGTCGAAGAAAACCTCGAAAATTCCCGCATGATCTTCATTGAAAGCCTGAACTCGGCAGACCGTCCCGAAACCACCCTGGACCAGGTCGTCCAGGAAATGGTGGACGAGGGGGCAGAATTGATCTTCACCACGTCGGCGGACTTTGAAGTCGACACCACGCTGGTCGCCGAATTCTACCCCGATGTGACCTTCGTCAACATTTCGGGCGATGATGTCTTCTGGGGTGATGCGCCGGACAACCTGGGTAACATCATGGGCCAGATGGAATATGGCAAGATGATCGCGGGCTGCGCCGCCGCGCTAAAGACCGAAACCGGTCAGCTCGGATACGTTGGTCCGTTGATCGACGCCGAAACCACCCGCCTGGTGAACTCCGTTTACCTGGGCGCGCGTTACTGCTACGAAGTATACCGGGGCGAAGACCCGGATGACCTCGAGTTTGCCGTGACCTGGATTGGCTTCTGGTTCAACATCCCCGGCGTGACGCTGGACCCGACCGAAGTTGTCAATTCCTTCCTGGATGATGGCGCGGACGTGATCATCTCCGGTATCGACACCACCGAGGCCATCGTGGTCACCGGCCAGCGCGCGGACGAAGGCGCCGATGTTTGGGCCATCCCGTATGACTTCGAAGATGCCTGCTCCGACGCGCCCGACATTTGCCTGGGCGTGCCCTACTTCAACTGGGGCCCCGCGTACCTGGAAACCGCTATGGCAGTTATGGACGGTGAATGGGAAGCCGCGTGGGACTGGAATGCCCCCGACTGGAACGACATCAACAATCTGGACACCAGCGCCGTCGGTTATCTCTACGGTGACGGCCTGACCGACGACGAAATCGCTATCCTCGACGAGTTCACCGCTGGCCTGGCGGCAGGTGCCCAGGGCGAAGACGGTGGCCTCAATTTGTGGACCGGCCCGCTGGATTTCCAGGACGGCTCGGAATTCCTCGACGATGACGAAGTCGCTTCCCCGGCACAGGTCTGGTTCGCGGCAGCCAATGCCGACGACGCCGAAGCGCCGGACGAAGTGGACCCGCCGCAACTGCTGGATGGCATCGAAGGCGCGAGCGAATAAGCGCAGTCTGTAACATAAACACCTAGGGAGAGGGTATTGCCCCTCTCCCTTTCTTTCCGAACAACCTATAACTTTTCTTGGATTTATTGCGGGCACAACTGTAATGCAAGTTCATCTGCAGAATATTACCAAAACATTTGGGCGGGTGCGCGCCAACCAGGATATCTCGCTGATGTTTGAGAGCGGGAAAATCTACGCTGTGCTGGGCGAAAACGGGGCGGGCAAAAGCACGCTCATGAAGATCATGTCCGGCTACCAGCGTGCCGACAGTGGCCAGGTGGTCATCGACGACACGCCCCTCGAACTGCGCAGCCCCACCGACGCCATCGAGCACGGTATTGGGATGCTTTACCAGGACCCGCTGGACTTCCCCCCCTTCACCGTACTGGAAAACTTCATCGCCGGGCGTCCGGTCGGTTTTTTCCCAGAGCAAAACGAAGTACGCCAGATACTGGTTGAACTGTGCCAGCGGTTTGGCTTCAATCTCGACCCGGATACCTACGTCGATCAACTCACTATCGGGGAACGGCAGCAACTCGAGATTTTGCGGCTGCTATCGCTCAACGTGCGCGTACTCATCCTCGACGAGCCAACCACCGGCATTTCCGCCGAACAGAAAACGGCGCTGTTTGACGTGCTCAAGACGCTGGCGCGTGACGGCGATATGAGCATCATTCTCGTCTCGCACAAGCTTGAAGACGTGCTCGAACTCTGCGATGAAGCTTACGTGCTGCGCCGGGGGCGTCTCGTCGGACAGCAAACCATTCCCTGCCCCATCAGTGACCTGGTGGCGTTGATGTTCGGCAAGGTGATCGAACGCCATGCTCGCCCGGACGTGGAACAGGGCAAACCCGTGCTGCATGTCACCGAGGTGTCCCTCACCAGCCGGCGGTTGGACGTTGAACATGTCTCGCTGCGCGTTCACGCCGGGGAGGTGATCGGGTTGGCCGGGTTGGATGGCAGTGGCCAAAACGAGTTTATACGCGCCTGTACCGGGCTGCTGCACCCGGAAAGCGGCACCATCCAGGTGCGGGGTCGCACCATGACCCGCGCCTCCTACCACGACTTTGCCCAGGCCGGGGTCGCGTTTTTGCCCGCCGGACGGTTGGAGGAGGGCCTGATCGATGGCATGAACTTGACCGAACACCTGGCCCTGACGCTGCCCAGCCGCCTGCCCTGGGTCAACTGGTGGCGCGCCTGGACCACGACCCGCAACCGTATCCAACATTTCAACGTCAAGGGCCGCCCCTTCAGCCCGATCCAGACGCTGTCGGGCGGCAACCAACAGCGGTTTGCGCTGGCGCTGCTGCCGGATAAGCTGCGCGTGCTGCTGCTCGAACATCCCACGCGCGGTCTGGACGTGGAGAGCGCGCTCTACATTTGGGACCAACTGCTGGCGCGCCGGTCAGACGGCACAGCCATCATTTTCATTTCGGCGGAACTGGACGAGATCGTGGCCTACAGCGACCGCATCCTGGTCTTTTTTGGCGGACGGGCGACGCTGGTTGACGATCCCGCCTTGATGACTGCCGGGCACCTGGGCGAGCTGATCGGCGGGCGCGGGATCGGTGCCTTGACCGGTGCTCTGGCCGTACAGCCCGAAACCCCCTCATAGGAGAGACGCCCGCTATGGCAACTGCATCCCCACCCCCCGCGTCCCCATCATCAGCCAACTGGCAGCGCATCATGCTGCGCAATTTCCTGGAACTGCTGCCCACGCTGCTGGCCCCCATCTTCGGCATCGCCGCCGCGTTGATCATCATCGTCCTGATCCTGCAAACCCAGGACGCCGATCCCAAACTGGCCTGGGATTATCTGTACCAGGGCACGCTGGAGAGCGCCGAAAAGCGGGCTGACATGGTCGCCTTTTGGATGCCGGTGGCGATCACGTCGTTCGGGCTGGTCCTGACCTACAACGCCGGGCTGTGGAATATCGGCGTTGAAGGCCAGATCATCATGGGCGCGATTGGCGCGACCTGGGCCGTGCGCGTGGCCACCAACCCGACCTCCAACCCCTACGTCGGCCTGGACACGCCGGTCCAGATCAGCCTGATGTTCATCTGTGTCATGCTGCTGGTAGCGGGGTTGGCGCTGTTGTGGATCGGCGACATGCGCTGGATCACTTGGACCGGGCTGCTGCTGCTGGGCATTTTCTTCTTTATGGCACTGCGGCTGGGCGAGGTCTTCGTGCGCGACTACGGCGTGCATATCGCCATCGCGTCATTTGTGTGCGCGGCAGGCGGTGGCGCACTGTGGGCGACCATTGCCGCCGTGCTCAAGACGCGCGGCGGTGTGAACGAAATCTTTGGCGGCGTAGCGCTCAACTTCATCGCCCAGACCTTCAACCTGTACCTAGTTGATGATCCCTGGGCCGACCCCGGCGGGCGCTCGTTGGAAACAACACGCTTCCCCGAAGAAGCTCGCCTGGCGAGTTTTGAGCAGTACCGCCGCCTCAGCCCGGCCACCATCTACATCACGCTGGGCGCGTTTGTGCTTGTTTTCCTGATCATGACCGTGTCGCGCTGGGGGCTGCAACTGCGCGCGCAGGGCAAAAACGAGCGGTCGGCCTATTTGCTGGGCGTCCGCACTGAACGTAACACGATCCTGGCCATGGCATTGTGTGGTGCGATGGCCGGTATCGCGGGTGGTTATCGCGTCCACGACCAGACCTGGCTGCGGCTGACGTCATCGCCGTCGGGCGGCATTGGCTTCCTGGCGATCCTGATCGTGCTGCTGGCCTCGCTGTCGA
>JAADYV010000659.1 GCA_010092855.1 Chloroflexota bacterium
AACACCCAGGGCAGCAGCGCCGTCTGCCCCAGGCTGAGCACCATGCCCAGCGCGGGCAGCAGAATGCGCTGCAAGCGGTAGGCGGGCACGTCCAGGCAGTCGGGCGCATCAGCAGGGCCTTGTGCGATATAATAGGCAAACTGGCCGTCATAGCCTTCGTCGTACTCGGTGTCGGTGTCCTCGTCAACACACTCACTGCGGCCCACACACTCGCTGAAACAGTCACCTGGCATGACGAAGACTTCGGGGTCCGCGCGGTTGATGAGGAAAATCACGAGCAGGTAGATCAGACTCAGGAGCAGGACGAGTTTCCAGGGACGCGGTTGGCGGAAGAGAAATCGAATCATGGCCCACAAGACATCATTTAATGAACTGGTCTATGCCCTGGTGCGGCATATCCCACCCGGCAAGGTGTTGAACTATGGGCGCGTGGCCCAACTGCTTGGCGTCGAACGGGGAGCCAGGGCAGTCGGCTGGGCGCTCAGCGGCCTGAAAAACAGCGATGCGCGAGATGTTCCCTGGCACCGCGTCGTGAACGCGCAGGGACGCATCAGCATCAAAGGGTCGCCGGAAAGCGCAGTGGAACAGCGCGCACGCCTGGAAGCCGAAGGAATCGAATTCGACGACCGCGGCTACCTGGACTTGAACCGCTATCTCTGGACTCCCGATTGGCCCACTGTCGAGCAGATCATCCGTACCGCGCGCGGCGACATGTCAGATTAACCCTGACTCTTCTTTAGCCTTGGCTTTCTGGTGACGGGCGGCGTGTAATCGTCTTCTGCGCTGCTGACGACGTGTAACTGCGCCCGATGACGCGCGCTTCATTAAAGGGCGTCACACTGAATTCCACGATGCCGCCTTCGTAGTACCAGATCGGGGCCGACTGGCCATCCAGCGCCACACTCTCTGGCTCGCTGGGGATACCGGCGACCTCCACACGCACCCGCTGGTAGGGCGGCTGGTACTGTCCAGCGCGCCGCCACTCAATCGCAAACTGGCCTGACGGCAGGAATTTGCAGATGAAGTATGACCAGCGGTAGTCGCCGTTCTGGTAGGCCATGCCTTCCCCGGCGTCTTCATAAATCGTAGTTTCGCCGCTGCCCGCATACACACGCAGCCGGGCTTCTTCGAGCGGCTGTTCGCCCACGTATTGCATCACCGGCCACATAGGGAGCACCTTGCCCGCGCGCGCATAGAGCGGCATCCGTTCCAGCGGAGCCTGGGCCGTCACGTGCTGGCCCCCATCGATCAGTTTGCCGGTGTCGAACTCGTACCACACGCCGCGTGGCAGATAGACCTGGCGCTGGGTGGCTCCCGGTTCAGTGATGGGTGCAACCAGCAGTGCATCGCCTAACATGAACTGGTCATCGATTTCGCGCAGCTCAGTATTTTCGAAGTCCGCCATGAACATGGGGCGCACTACCGGCAAACCATTTTGGGCACACTGGGCAAAAGTCGAATAGATATAGGGCAGCAGTTGGTAGCGCAGTTCCAGCGCAGCGCGCACGATGGATTCGTAGGGTTCGCCATAGCTCCAGGGTTCCTGGGAAGCCGTGCCGGTGCGCGTGTGCACGCGGAAAAAGGGCAGCATACTCCCCAACTGCATCCAGCGCGTGTATAGCTCGGCATCCGGTTCCCCGGCGTAGCCACCCACGTCCGGACCAGTGAAGGCCAGCCCCGACAACCCGACGTTCAACGTCATACTGATGCTCAACCGCAGGTGGTCCCAGGTGGACAGGTTATCACCGGTCCACGAGGAAGCATAACGCTGAGCTCCAGCGTAGGCAGCGCGGGTGATAACAAACGGACGTTTGTCGGGGCGCTGGCGGTGCATCCCTTCGCGCGTAGCGCGCGCCATCAACATGCCATAGACATTGTGTCCCCCGTCGACGTGCGATTGGCCCAACCCGTCCCAATCGTGAACGACGTAGTCCTGCAAGGTGGCAAAATCTTTCAGGTTCTTGATGGAAGGCTCGTTCATATCGTTCCAAAACCCGGCGAATCCAGCATCCAACAAAGAAGCGTGCAGATCCCCCCACCACGCGCGCACGCGCGCGCTGGTGAAATCGGGGAAATGGCACAGCCCCGGCCACACGGGAGCCGATACCAATGACTTGTCCGGATATTTCAGGAACACATCTTGCTGCACGCCCTTTTCGTATACCAGATAACCGGGATCAACCTTGATGCCGGGGTCAATGATGGCGACAGCCTTAAAACCCTGCGCAGCCAGGTTCTGCATCAAGCCAGACACATCGGGAAACCGCTCGCTGTCCCAGGTAAAACAGCGATAACCATCCATGTAGTCGATGTCGAAGTAAAGCGCATCACACGGCAAGCGCCGCTGGCGAAACTCGTGGGCGATGGACCGGAATACTACCTCGGCATCGTACCCCCAGCGCGATTGGTGGAAGCCCAGTGCCCACATGGGCGGCAGCGGCATATGCCCGGTCAGCGTCGTGTAGTGCTGAAGCACCTTTTCGACGTTTTGCCCGGCGAAGAGGTAATAGCGCAGCTCGCCCCCTTCGGCATAGAAGGTCATTTCCTGTGGATTATCTGCACCCAGATCGACATGACCGCGCGCCGGGTTATCCCACAGAATGCCGTAGGCAAGGTTTGACTTCACACCGAGGTAAAAGGGGATGCTGAAATAGGTTGGATCGTTGTCGCGCTCATACGTTTGCGGGTTTGCGTTCCATAATGCCACCCGCCGCCCGCGCAAGTTCAGGGAATGCGCGCGCTGCCCCAGGCCATAGCACCATTCTTCCGCAGGCAGATAGCGCGACCAGCGCACTTCGTCCTCGCGGTAGGACATCCCCTCGCCATCTTGACTGACGATCTGGCCACCCAGGTTCTCGAATAGCAAGCGAAATGGCTGCTTGTTCACCCGGCAAATCAGGTGTTCGGTGTG
>JAADYV010000660.1 GCA_010092855.1 Chloroflexota bacterium
GGCACAACCGGAATTTCACGCGGCACGCGGAGTACATGTCTCAAGTCTGTGGCCGGGAGCGCATTGGGCAGGTCTTGTTTATTCGCGGCGACGATGTACGGCAGCGGGGCGTATGCTATGAAAGTCATTAGTATCGAGCGCTCTTCAGAGCACGTTTCCCATCGGGAACAATCGGAAACCAGGATGAATCCCAGGCACGCCTCTCCCCGCAGCAAATTCCAAAAGCGGTAGAACGATAATGCCCCAGGTGGTGACACGAAAACAAGTACGTCTTCACCCAGGCACAGCTTTCCCGCGTCGAGTGATATAGGAGAATCGGTGCGACGCTGGTCGTCTTGAGACTCAACGATACGCACATCGGTCTGGCAGAGCGTTTGGATGAAGGTGGTTGCTCCTGCCCCCCACGGGCCGAGTACAGCGATTAGATACTCTGGTACCATTAATGCTCCGGTTCTCTATGCCGTTGGCTGGAGCGCGGCGTTCTCGAAGATAAACCACTCGTGGTACACCGTCGTGACGTAGAACTCCGTGCCCGGCATCTGTTCGCAGATCACCAGCCTCCCGGTTACAAATGGTTCGTCGGCTGGGCTGCCGATATAGGTTGTGTCCTTCAGAAACAGTGTGAGGACCGCCCCGTCCCCGCTGGGCACCAGGCGCAGCAGGGTGATGTTCGGGTGCCGCTCCTGGCCGATGGGCAGCAAGACCTCATACCCTCCCAGCCGCAAGAACTCCGGCGTGGAATATTTCAATGTCGCTGACCAGCTTTCCGGGCCTTCATGCTTTTCGATGATGTTGTCATACCGCAGCGAACGTATCTTTTCCAGCATAGCAGGGGACAGATCGGCCAGGTGCAGGTCGTGGGTAGATTCGTCTGAGGACATGAAACTTTCCATAATCCATTTCGTCAACGTGCAGAGGATACGAGGCGAGCAGCCATATGTCGTACCCTATTGGTTCTGCGCGTTTGGGGTCTTCGGTTATCCAATCGTAGATTTTCCTGGCGTCTTCGTAGTGATCAAGAAGTCCATATTGATTAGGGCGAATGCCAAATAATCGGAACATCTCTTCGTGAAGATGACTGCACAGCCAAGTGCAATCGAAGTCATTATGTGTATAGCCGACAACTTCAAAGCCCAGTACTTCACCACCTTGTTCCATCGGTAGGTGTTGCTCTATCCTTTTTTCCACCCCATGAATTTCGTCCTCACTCTGTTCGCGCCAGTTTGTTTCCTCGAATTCATGGGGTAGTCCAGCACCGATAATATACAGGTTTGTAGTGTGTGACAGAAAGCGATTGAAAAAACGGCGCGCGGATGCGGTTGAGTAGAACATACTCCACACATCCATATCAGTTTCATATTCGCGGCGACACCATACCGTGAAATCGTCAAGTCTTTCACGAGGAATACCGAATTTGAGTGCACATTCAGGACAGCCGGGTGTCCATCCCCAACCTACTGATAATTTGGGAGAAAAACACTCTGATAAGCTGACAAACTGATCGGGCAGGAATTCGGATTTTAGTTGCTCCCAGCCTGGATTTCCCGCGCGCAGAAGAAAATATCCCCCAGAATAACAATCGCTCAAATCCATGTCCGACATATTCACCTCAATTCTCGAAGTCGCGACGATATCCAACAACATGTGTTTCCCGGGCAGCGAGCAGTCCTGGCGAACGAGGTGCAGGTAGCGGGAGTCGGAGTTGTTGTCGGACATGGCGATTTCCTTTTGAGATTTCCCAGTTCACCGTCTCCAAACAAGCTCAACGTACCTCAGCCGTTTAGCCAATTCTACCAGAAAGCAGCATTTGGATGATGGTTGTTTTCCCACCACTATTCGCCCGGCAGCAACCATCCGCCGGAGGTGTGGCTAAAACGCCGGTTATCCGGTATTCATAAGGGCGCGAAGCTACTGAACGGACGCTTTCTCGAAAGGGGACAACCGGATGCGAGTCGTATTGCAGCGCGTGACGAGCGGGGCCGTGCGCGTAGATGGTGCAGTGGTGGGCGCGGTGGAAAAGGGATTTGTGCTGCTGGTGGGCGTGGGGCACGAGGACGGCGACGAACAGGCGCAGTGGCTGGCGCGCAAGATCGCCGGGCTGCGCGTTTTCGAGGACGCGGACGGCAAGTTCAACCTGTCGCTGCTGGATGTGGGTGGCGGATGCCTGGTGGTATCGCAGTTCACGTTGTTCGCCGACGCGCGTAAGGGCCGCCGGCCGAGTTTCTCGCGTGCCGCCCCCCCGGAGATCGCCGCGCCGCTGATCGAACGGTTCGCCGAGATGCTGCGCCAGGCGGGCGTCCAGCGCGTGGAGATGGGCGAGTTCGGCGCGTTGATGGCGGTCGAGATTCACAACGACGGCCCGGTCACGATCTGGTTGGACACCGACGAGTTAGTGAAATAGCGCGCGGAGCCTTAGCGCTTCGGCGGCTTGATGGGCCGGATGACGTTTTTCTTGCGACGACGCTGCCTGGGTGGCTTCGGGGGATCGGTTTCTTCGGGCGGGGGACGGTGCGCCTTGAGGTGTGCGCCCCACTGCCCGTTGAGGTGGCAAATGGCGGCAAACTGGATGAACTGGAGATAGAAGCCCGCGACGCAAATGAAGGACAGCACCGCGCTGGCCACCTGGACCAGAATCGCCAGCAGAAACAGGTTGAGCATCAGCATTCCGGCGGCTCCCCGCTGTTCCCAGACGCGGTCGGCATGGTAGAGGATGCGCGTAAACGAACTGAATTCGCCAGTTTCGGCATAATGCGCGATGGCGGCCATGATCAGCGGGGCGCTCAACAGCAGCCAGATCAGGGCCAGCGCAAACGTCAGGCACATGATCGAGAGCGTTTCGCGGTCGAATGACGGCCCTTCCTGTTCGAGCAGCAGGGCCGTAACGTTGATACTGGAAATGGCTTCCCACGCGATTGCGCTCCCAACCCAGGCCAACACAATCGCCGGGAAATAATACAACAAACTGCCTGCCAGCACGACCAGCCCTTGCCCCAAATCGTGCCCAGCCTGGCCCCAATTGGGGAGTCCGTCTTCGTCGCCGTCGATCACCTGCCGGATCACGCGCAGTTGGTACCCCATCAGAATCAACCCGGTCAGGAAAAACACCGGCAGCAGCAGCAGCATCAACGCCCCGATCATGGTTTTGGTCAGGGCATTGTCTCCGCTGAATGGATATTGGATGGCGCGCGCCAGGTTGATCACTGGTCCCCCTCCAGGTGATGCGCGGTGTGGCGGCTTAGTGCTGCGTGTGATCCCGGCGTGTGGCGATCACGGTATCGGCCTCATGCAAGGCCAGGTCCTTGGCTTCTGCTTCGGCCAGTCGTTCGAGTCGCTTCCGGTGCTCGATGGCACGGCTGGGCCGGGTCCATTTTAACTTACGCAGCCGTTCTCTCCATACCGCAAAGGTACTGATCGTGGCGGCGGCGGCCAGTACCAACACGATGCCAAACACCAGAGTTTCGCTCAGGGCGCGGGCCGCGGGATCGGTCACGACAATGAACAATGCCACCGCCATGAGCGCGAATGCAGTCCAGATGGCGATTGTCGCCAGCAGGCGTGTCGTCCCACCCATCTCACTCTTCCCTTCGGCCCAATTACTGTGTGCGGTGTTGCTCGCGCTCTTCTTCACGGGCCAGCAGCAGCGCTTCCAGGTCATAGATGTCATCGTCGTCCAGCGCTTCGAGCAGTCGCTCCATGCGGCCTGGCTGATGGTGATGGTTACGTTTGGCTTTGCCGCCAGCGACACGCGTGGTGCGGGTGCCGACCTCATCACTAATCTGACCGGTCCAGATAACCTCGGTGGCGCGGAAGGCTGCGATAACCAACACCAGCGCCACCAACGCGATCATGCCACCGCTGATGTAATCCATGTCCATATCCAGCGCAACCACTACCCCGGCCAGAATCCCCATCATGATGGTGGTGGCCGCCCAGACGATCAACGTGGCGAAGATCCGGCCTTTTTCGCTCACGGTTAATCTCTCCCCTTACGAGTGCCGGATGTGGCGGCGGGCTTCGTCTTCACGGGCCAGCAGCAGCGCTTCCAGGTCGTAGATGTCATCATCGTCCAGTTTTTCGATCAGGCGCTCGGCCCGGTTGCGGTCCCGGCGCTTGGCTTTGGCGAAGGACTGCGCACGCCCGCTCGGTCGTTCCTCGCGCCCACTCACCCAGATCGCGGTGGTACTGATCGATGCCGCCGCTGCCAGGATCGCGGTGATGGACAGGATCGTATCCCCGTCCGCATTAGCAACCGCACCGGTTGGCATGGTCAGCGCCATAACCGTCATAAACGCAAAGGCAGACCAAATCACAATGGTGGTCAATACGCGCCCCATCAGACAGTCCCTTGTTCTTCGGCTGCGGGCTGCGTGTCCAGCGCGACGGCTGCCTGGCCGATCAGGTGCCCACCGACAATCTTCTGCGCAAAGCCCAGCACAAAAAGCCCGACACACGTGATCCACAGCACAGATGAAAGCAGCGCCACCGCGAAGCCCACCACGATCAACCATACGAGCAGCATCAACATGATGGACATATTGGCGCGCACATCTCGCCACAGGTCACGAAACTGGAGAAAGGATGAAAAATTGCCCGTCTCCGTAAAGCGGATCATGCCCATCCACATCACCAGTGTCGCCGGGATGCCATAGGCGATCATGAGCACGATAGTACCCAGCGCCAGTGGGCAGGCGATGACGAACGCTGCCGGGCCAGCATCGGCGATTCCCATGAAGACCGCCATGAGAACGCTCAGCGGGAACAGCGGCAGCAGAATGATGATCTGCGCGATCCACACCATCAACCCATCGGCAAAGACTTCGCCCAGTTCGTTGTTTTCGGGCAAAACCTGCGCTTTGCCCTGGCGATAGTTGCGGACAACATGCACCTGGTAGCCGGGTCCCACAAAGGGGATAATGCTGAAGATCGACCCCACGATAGACTTCATTACCCATTCGTTTTCGTCGAATGGGAAACTCACCGCGCGGCCAATATCAAATGTGTTATTCATGCGCGATCCTCCCTCGCAAACAACATCGTGTTCTGTAGTGCTGTACGCACCAGGAGGGAATCAAGTTGCGCGGCGAGCGTATGCCGATGGGGGCAGCGGGGGCGGCGAGCTACGGCTAGCGTTCGGAAGCCGCCGCCAGGGGAGCGGAGTCGGCGCGACGCGTGGATTGCCACACCGTCCAGCGCGCGTGCACGTTCCAATACATATTGGATGCACTGCGCCCCGCCTGCTGCTCGACCAGCACAAAGCCAAACAGCGCCGTCGCCGTGAGCACCATCGAGGGTCCTGCCGGAGTATCGCGCAGATAAGAGATGTAAAAGCCGATGATGCTCGACGCCGCGCCCAACAACGCCGACACCAGCATCATCGGGAACAGCCGCCGCGTGATCAGGTTGGCGGTGGCTGCCGGAGTCACCAGCAGGGCCGCCATCAGCGCCACGCCGACAGTTTGCAGCGAAACCACAATGGTTACCGCGATCAGCACCAGCAGCAGAATATCGAACAACTCACCCGGCAGCCGCAGCGTGCGCGCCAGCGTCCGGTCGAACGAGATGATCATGAATTCCTTGTAGAACAGCGCGACCAGCACCAGCACGATCACGCTGAAGGCCAGCGTCAACTTGAGATCATCTTCCGAGACGCCAATCGTCTGCCCAAACAGGATATGCGTCAGGTCCCCAGTGTAGTCACGGATGCGCGAGATCATGGTAATGCCCAGTGCGAACATGGCCGCGAAGACCACGCCGATGGCGGTGTCTTCCCTGATCTTCTCGTACCGGGCCAGAATGCTGATGCCCAGCGCACTGAAGATGCCTGCGAACAACCCGCCCCAGAACAATTCGTCGGTTCTGCCGTTGGTGCGCTGGTACATGAATGCCACGCCCGGCAGGATCGAGTGCGCCAGCGCATCCCCGAAAAACGCCATGCCGCGCACCACCACGTAGGTGCCCACCACGCCGCTGACAATGCCGACCAGGATCGCGGCTTCCAGGCTGCGCGCCAGCAGCGGAATTTCCAGCGGGCGCAGGATCAGCAGCTCGTAGTTATAGTTCAGCGCCGCCCAGCCGTTGAGAAGTTGTTCCCACATGGCTTAGTCCCCGTCCGTACCCGCTAGCTCTACCTGGACGGGCGGTGTGCTTTCTTGAACGCTGAAAAACCGCCGGTAGAACTCGTCCCGCGCCAGCCCAGATTGGTCGCGCACGGCATACAGGTCCTGGTATGTGTACGGCATATCGGGCGGATAGCTGATGTTTTCTGTGACCACTAGGCCCGCCGCGCCCTGCACCGCGTCCAGAATCCGCTGGCGATGGCCGAGTACCAGCGGCGGCAGGTCGTCCGGGTCGAAAAACCCCATCTCGACCACTTCGTGGGGATCAGGATCAGGTGTTCCGCCGGTGATTTCGCCTGCAAACGAGACGATGTGATAACCGCTTTTCCACCGGGGCCGTGAATACGTGCCCACCAACCGCGTCAGGCGCGTGGCGTAGCCGGTCTCTTCGCGCACCTCGCGGCACGCGGCTTCCGCCAGTGATTCACCTGGATCAACATGACCGCCCGGCAAACACCAGACGTGGAAGTCTTCGCGCTTGGTCAGCAGCACCTTGCCGTCGCGCATGATCACGACGTTGACGCCCAGCATCATCGGCTCCTTAGCTGGCGCAGTGTATGGGGTTTGCCCGTCTAGCGCCGCGTGTACGTGGTCCAGCGGCACACGCGAAGTCAGGTCCACGCTTAACGGCGTCACCGCCACCACGCCATCCTGCACCGCGCGCGCATCCGAGCCTTCGTCCAGTGGCAGCGTGGCATTCAGTTCATAGCGGATGCGGCCCTCGTCGTCCAGGTTAGCCCGCTCTGGAGCCAGGGGGCGGAAATACAGCCCGTGCGCCAACGGTGTGACCTGCCAGGGCGTCCGGGGGGTGGCGCTGGCGGGAATGTCCAGCTTGAGGACGTCTACGTCCGGCAGCCGCCCGGCGTGCAGCCACCGTTCGGCGAACAGCCGTGTGAAGTGTGTGGCCGCGCTGAAGTCCACCGAAGCGTCGTTGGTGAAGTGCATCGAAAAATGCACCTGCAACGATACGGCCAGCGCGGGGATATCGTGCATGGCGGCTTCCAGCGCTGCGCCCACCGTGCCCGACGCCGTGATGCCGGTGCTCACATTTTCACCGTAGTTGATGCCGGAGACGACCAGCGCCGGTTTGCGCTCGGCCAGTTCCAGCACGCCGTACAGCACCGCCTGTGCCGGGGAAACCGTGCCTGCATAGGCGGGCCACGTCTGGCCGTTGGCGCTGATGGTGGCGGGCGAGATGCGCCCATCGTTGAATGTCGGGAAGCTGCGCCCCATGCCGGACTGCTGGACGCGCGGGGCCACGATCAGCAGCTCCCCCAGCGGATCAAGGGCCGCTGCTGCTGCCGCCAGCCCAGGCGAATCAATGCCATCATCGTTAACGAGCAAAATCAAAGGTCGGGTCATGCGTTGATGTCCAGGAATAACAGGTCGTCGTCGGTGTACAAATCGTCCCACGCCGGGAAGGGATCGTCATATGTGCGCCACGCTTCCGGCCCCGCCGCGAGTTCCTCGTCAGTCAACAGGCAGTCGGTCAGCGCTGCCAGGAGTGGATCGTGTACCATGTGCAGCCCGATGAATACCAGCTCCTGCCGCCGGTCGCCGGTCGAATCGTCCCACATGGCCTCTATTTCGTCGAGTTCGTCAGCATCGTCCGGCCAATCGTCGCGCGGTGTATCCGCCCACCACGTCCCGATCAGGTCGAATTGCAGTGTATCCCCGGCCTGGGACCACAGCACCGCGTCTTCCGGGCGGCTGGCGATCCACACCGATCCTTTAGAGCGCAGCACCGGGTCAAACAGGTCGCTTTGGATAAAATCCGACAGGCGCTGGGGATGAAACGGTTTACGCGCTCGGAACACAAAGCTGCTGATGCCATACGCTTCGCCGTGATGCGCGTGCCCGCCATGATCGTGGTCGTGGTCATGACGGTGTTCGCCCGGCGGCACGATCCAACCAGCTATCGATGTTTCCTGCTCGAAGTTGAACTTGCCGGTGTTCAGCACCTGCTCCAGCGGCACGCGCCCATATTCGGTCCGCACCAGGTCCGCGTCCGGGTTGAGCCGCCGCAGGAGGGTTTCCAGTCGCGCCAGGTCATCCGCGCCTACCATGTCGATCTTGTTGAGCACGATCACGTCGGCAAACTCCACTTGCTCCACCAGCAGGTCGGCCAGCGGGCGGACGTCATCGGTCGGTGCTCCCGGATCGCGCGCCGCCAGCTCATCCTCGGACTGGAAATCGTGCAGCCAGTGAGCGGCATCCACCACCGTGACGGTTGTGTCCAGCCGCGCGACCTCGCTCAGCAAGCGCCCCATGCTGTCTGGTAGCATA
>JAADYV010000149.1 GCA_010092855.1 Chloroflexota bacterium
CGGCGCACCCGACCTGCCCCTCGCCGCCAAAATCCTGTACGTGGCGGACCTGGTCGAACCCACGCGCGACTACAAGGGCGTCAAGGCGCTGCGCCGCACTGCCGCCGGACCCGACCTCGACGCGGCGGTGTTGCACGGCGCGGACATCATTCTCAAGCACCTGATCCGCAAGGGACGAACCATTGATCCGCGCACGGTTGACATGCGCAACAGCCTGCTAGACGCCGGGGTCCGCTACGAGAAATAGCCGCGCCTACTTCCCAAACCTACGCGCGCTCGACCAATTGCACGCCCCGGAACTCCAGCGCGATCCACTTGCGCTTGTCAACCGTGATCGCGCCCCACAGGTTGCCCTCGGCGTCGCGTTCCTCGGCCCATATTTTGGCCACGTACCCGTTCGGCACGCCGCGCCCGGTGTCCGTCCCGCGTGCCACGCGCGGTGCCGTGCGGATGCGAATCCCGTCGGCAGAGGTAACGCGCACCTGGTACAGTTCGGTCACGCCCGTGAAGGCACCAACGCCCACCACCGGCACCAGCGCCGCGCATTCCGGGTTATAGTCGCGCTGGGCCGCTTCCCAGATGTACATCCAGTCGGCGTGGGCGATGGGGATCGCTTCCCCGCCGGAATAGCCGCTGGTGATCGTCCACAGCGGGTCGTGCAGGTACACGTTGATGGTGTCGATGCCGGTCATCACCGCGAAGTGCGCGCCGGAGAAAGTCGTGTTTTCCAGCCCGCTGACCTTCTCGCGCAGCGCGCCGTAGTTGAACAGCACAATCGCCGGTCTGCCGCCGACCAGCATCGCAAACAGGTCCACCAGCGACAGTTCCCGGTACCACTCGGTCGAGATGCCGTGCGCGGTCAGCACGGTCATGAGCTGCGTCACGCTCAGGTAGTCGTCGTCGGCCTGGCCTGTCGCGCGGTAAAAGTCGTCCGGCGTGATGTTATTGCCAGTGTAGGCTTTGATCAACATCGCGCCGCAGGCTGCGCCACAATCGTTGTGGAAGGCGTTGGCCCCTTCGCCCAACTGCGATACGTAGGGCACGGGCAATAGCTGCACCGGCTTGCCGGTGGTCCGGGGATCGATCACTTCGTGCACGGCTTGTCCTCCTGGGTCGTAGCGTTCAGGTTTCAGCGTTCAGCAAGTCAGCAGGTCAGCCACCAGTATACACCCGACCAGCGATCAGCGGATCAGGCCAGCGCGATATTTTTGTTGATCGCTGACAGGCTGATAGCTGAGCGCTGACCAGCGTTGCCCCCGAATCCAAAACGGGACGCCGCTGGGTACAAAACCCGCAGCATCCCGCCAATCAAGCAGGGAAAACAGATGGCTTCAGGAAACGGTCAGACGGGGTACTCCCCCGCATAGACCGGACTGAACTCACTGGCCCCCAACCACAACAGCGCCTCGATCTCGGATTCGAAGTGGCGAATCTCGTGCCGGTAGTAGTCCTTGCCCGGCAGCGTCAGTTCCGCAATGCGCGGCAGCGGCGGCCCCACAAACGCGGTCTGGGGCAGCATCGACCGGATACGGCAAATCTCGCGCGAGCTTTCGGTAATGCGCGACCGCGAGAGATCAAACAGCAGCTTGCAGTTAGTGCGCCGCAGGAACATCCGCAGGCGGCGGCTGTCTTCGGGCGTCACCGATCCCGTGTGCTCACACCGGACAATGTGGGGATCGATCTGTGAAAACGTGATGGCCATGATCCCATTCCTTTCGTTAAGTAGATTTTACTTTACCATCACACCTGATGGGTTTTATCTTGCCTTTTCCGTTACGCCTTGCTGAATTTAGTTAAATATATTTTACAACAGAGGCAAAGCTTTGTCTGTATCAAAATCGCAAAAACGTGTTTACCGTCAACGGGCAAGTGTAAACGCTGCCGCAATCTGCCGCCGTAACCAGCGCAGCAGCCAGCGCCACGCCGCCCGATTGGGACCGCCCATCAGCGCCAACGCCAGCAGGTAACGCGGCCTCCGTTCGCGGACCGCACGCACCAGTGCGCCCCACGCCACCCGCGCCACCGTCTTGTGAATGTCGTCCTGCCGGAACGGAATCGGGCAGCGCGCACAAATCACGCCCTCCCCCGCTGGCAGCCCTGCGCCCATGCCGTCCAGCCACTCCGCCGGGACGCCTGCCGCCGGTTTGCCACGTCGCGACTGCTGGAACAGGCTCCGCGCCCGCCGATAGCGCGTTCCATTCCACACCGCGCGGAAGCCCCCGGCCACGTGCCCGAAATCGTCAGCTTCCGCCGCGACACCACAGCACGGCGAGATCGCGCCGGTGGGGTTGAGCACAACGCCGCCATACAGCCACGAGCCCGCCGCCCGCCCACGCAGCAGTCGCCGGGCATTGCGCTGGTAGGGATGGTCCGGGTGGTACAGGTCAAATTCCGGCTGGGTGGAAGGGGCAAACCCGGCATCGTGGGGTGGGAATGGCATGTGCGCCCCGGCCAGGATGAGTTGGTCCGCGCCCCAGGACTGGTACACCGCGCGGATAGTGTCGATCTCGTGTTCGTTATGCTGAAACACGAGAAACTGGCACACGAGCACGGGCGTCTGGCGGCCAGCAGCGTCGCGGGCGGCCCGGAAATGGCGCATGTTAGCGCGCACGCGGTCGAAGTCTCCGCCGCGCCGGTAGTGCTGGTACGTCTCCGCCGTCGCCCCGTCGAGTGATACCACCAGCGTGTCCAGCCCACTGCCTACCAGTGCTTCAATCGTGGCATCATCCAGCGACAGACTCAAGTTGCTGCTCAGGCGCACGGTAATGTCGTGTGCTTTGGCGGTGCGGATCATGTCTGGGGTTTCGGGATACAGCAGCGGTTCGCCCCAGTTGTACAGGTGCAGCTCGAACAAGTACGGGCCGAGCTCGTCCATTACGCCCTCGAACACGTCCCACGCCAGCCGTGCCGGGGGACGCAGCCCCAGCCGTAACCCGGTGGGACAGGCGGGACAACGCAGGTGGCAGGCGGAGGTCGGGTCGATGTAAGCCAGGACCGGGTAACTGTTGATCACCTGCCGTTTCAGCGCCAGGTTGATCCGCAGCCGCAGCAGATTGGTGTAGGCGCGTTGTGGTTTCATGCAGTATTCTGTCCCCTTCCGGCGTTATAGTGAGTAGAGTGATGTCACCCAAGCGAGCGCCCGCGCCATCATGACTGACCAAAATCCCGGACCCGCACCACCAAATCGTAACTTGAGCGAGCCGGACACGTTCCGGGCCGTCTATCGCGCGTACTTCCCGCGCATCTATGCCTACGTCGCCTACCGTGTCGGGCGGCAGCAGGATGCTGAAGATATTGTAGCCGATGTGTTTCTGCGCGCCGCTGACCATGCGACCAGCTTCGACTATCGCGGCGAAGAAGCGCTGGCCGGGTGGCTGTTCCAGATCGCGCGCAGCCAGGTGGCGCAGTTCTACCGCCGTCACAAACG
>JAADYV010000150.1 GCA_010092855.1 Chloroflexota bacterium
ACGATTGCCGTCACCAGATACTCTTCCGCCGAGTCGGACACACCTTCGTCGGCCCGGGCTTGCGCGCGCTCGCCCATGCCGGTCAGTGCAGGGAAGGCACCCGCTTCGGCCATATGGCATCCAGCACAACCATTGTTATTGAACAATGCTTCCCCATTTGCCACCAACTGGGTGTCGGCCCCGTCTTCGCCATCTTCCATGTCATCCATGTCATCGTCGTCAGCCGGGGGAGCGTCTTCAGCAGGTTCGACTGGTGGCACACCGTCACGTAGTTCGGCTCGCAGCGTAGGTTCTTCACCTTCAGGGACATAGGGAACCGGTGTCAGGTCATCGGCCAGGTCGTTGCTGCCACAGGCACCCACCAGCAGCGCCAACCCGATTGACACCAGCAGTATAATCCACATACGTTTCGACACAACAACCTCCGTTATGTTTGTTGAATGGTGGGCGTTGGCCCTTTATAGTCAAGTCGGTCAGGTAGCCCGTTTCGTTACTGGCCATCGGGCGGTGACGATTCCAGGTCTTTGATGTAATTCACGATATCCCAGGTTTCCCCGGGTGACACGTTTTCGGCGATGGACGGCATCCGCCTGACGCCATTTGTAATAACGGTGAAGGTATAGTCAGCCGGATATACGCCCTGGATTTCGGTGATGTGCGGCAGCGGGGGTACACCATCGCCGCCCTGGAAATACTTGGCCAGCGGACCGGTCTCACCATCGGGTTGGCCGTGACACATCGCGCAGTTGATCTGGTACAGCACCGCGCCGCGCTCGATGGACTCTTCGCTTTCTAGTTGTTCGCTGGCTGGCTGCCCATTCAGCAGCACCGGACCCTGAATGGGTACCGATTCCGGCGGCACAGCCCGGCGCGGACCCTCCTGGAATCCGACTGCCGGTGATTCTTCCATCGCGTCGAACCAGGGGATGCGAATGATGTCGTAGGTGAGCAGCAAGGGGGCTGCCATCAACACCAGGCCAACCGTGCCCGCCCCGCCCCAGAACAGCAGATGCCGGCGACCCGGTGACGGGTATTCTGCTTCATCGCCACGCTTGACGTCGGTGGCATGGTTGTCTTTGAGCACTTGCTCCACCTGGTCAGCCAACGACTCCTCAACGTGCACTTCCAGCCCAATGTAGCCCTGCGTGATGCGCTCATCGTAGATTTGCGGACGCAGCACCGGGAACCGATTTTGCAGCAAAAAGCCCACAAATGCTGCGATCATCGAGAACATGGCGGTAAGCTCAAAGACGATGATGGCCGACGGCGGGATCGGGGTCGGACCCTGGCCACCAACTTCGATTGGGTATAGCTCAGGTGTAACGGCAGCGACAAACAAACCCAGTAGCGCACCGGTAATCGCACCACCCAGGACGAAGACCAGCCACCACTGACGCGGCGCTTTGCGTCCGAAGAACTTAGGTGCGTAGGGCACGTTCGACAGGACAGTAATGTTCTTTTCGTCCACCCCCAACTCGCGAACACCGTCGATTGCGTCAGCGGTGGGCGTGATGTTTTGGAATAATCCAAGCAAAATCTGATCCGCCATGTTTTCCTCCTAGTGATGCTCGGAGCGGGTCGAAACAATCGCGCGTCCGATCTGGCGGGTGCCCTGTGTGGCTTGCCCCTCATAAACTTCCCAAACCGGGATGATAGGAATCACGCGGGTCCACAGTGCATACAGCAAGCCCAAGAACCCCAGCGCACCGACCGTGATCACAATCTCCGGCCAGCGGGGTACGTAGTCTACCCAGTTGAAGGGCAGTTCGTTGCGAGAAAGGAAGCCGGACACAATCAGGATACGTTCCAGGTACATACCCACCTGGATAAGCAGGCAGATCACGACCATCGCGGGCAGTGAAGTTCGTACCCGGCGCGACCACAACGTTCCAAGTGGCACCACAATGTTGCAGAACAACATCAAGTAGAACAGGGGGGCCAGTTCGCCGGTCAGCATGGCCTGCAGCGCCTTTTCCATCGGCAGGTTGCCGTACCAGTTCACGATCCACTCGGTGAAGTAGAAATACACCCATGCCATCGACATCAGCAACAGGAAGATGCCCATCGCGTTGAAGTGGGATTCGCGCATGAAATAGCCAAAGCCCATGGTCTTGCGCAGGATGATCATGACCAGGATCACGGCGGCCACGCCGGAGAACAGCGCGCCCACGATGAAAAACGGTCCGAAAATGGTGCTGTGCCAGCCGGGTTGGATCGCCATCGCGAAGTTCCACGACACACCGGTATGGACGGAGAACATCACCGGGATGATGATCCAGCTCAGAATGTTGGACACCGATTCAAGCCGGTGCCATTCGCCTTCGGTGCCGCGCCAGCCCATCGACAGCGCACCATACACTCGTCTGCGCCACCCTTTTTTGTCCTTGAAGTGGTCGCGCGCCATCGCCAGATCGGGCATCAGCGCGATGTACATAAACAGTGTACTGCCGATGATGTAGGTGGTGATGGCCGTCGCGTCCCAGAACAGCGCCGAGCGGAAGTTAGGCCACAACTGCCGCTGGTTGGGGATGGGGATCATGTAGAAAATCTTCCAGACACGACCGACGTGCAGCAGCGGGAACAACCCGGCGATGGCCAGCCCGAACAGCGTTACCGTTTCTGCCGCGCGCGCGATTGGCCGCCGGAAGTCCAGGCGCATCATGCGCAGTGCCGCCGAGATGAAAGTCCCGGCATGGCCGATGCCCACGAAATAGACCAGGTTGGCAATGTATGGGCCCCACATCACCGAGCGGTTTAGCCCGGTGATGCCGATGCCATAGACCATTTGGATGCCCCAGGTGACAAAGAACGCCGTCGTCAGCCCGCCCAGGCCCAGCACCAGAATCCAGAACGGTAGGCCGGTCCGCTGCATACGGGCCAGCACCAGTTCGTTGTTTTCGGCTGGCGTGCGCGGGTCGAGCAGCAAATTTTCCTCGCGCTCGTGCCTGACCTGTTCGGCCAGGCGTTCGTCTTCTGGGAGCGGCTGTTCCCAGAAGGGGCCATATTCGGCTTTACTCTCCAGCATCAGACTCTCCCCCTCTCAGGTAGTACACCGCAGGTTCGGTGCCCAGGTGTTCCAACAGCTTGAACTGGCGCTCGTTGGGGACCATCTCCGCCACGCGGCTGCCTTC
>JAADYV010000151.1 GCA_010092855.1 Chloroflexota bacterium
CACTCACTGCCGCGCCAGGACGAACTGCTGCAAGAAGTCGATACCACGCGCCACCAGCGCTACTGGGTGGAAGCGTATAACGGGGTGTTGATGCGTATGGCGCTGCTGGCCCTGATCCTGGGCGCGGTGGAGTAATTTCAACGCCTGGCTGACCGAAAACACCAATTAACCAGAAAAGGAACATTTTCATGCAGAGTTATCTGGCCGGGCGTGACATGATCACGACCCAGGAATTTACCACCGACGAACTAAACACGATTTTCGAAGTGGCGTTCGACCTCAAGCGCAAACGGGCGCTGGGCGAATCGCACGCGCTGCTGCGCGACAAGGTGCTGGCCATGCTGTTTTTCTTCTCCAGCACGCGCACTCGCGTCAGCTTCGAGGCGGGCATGGCCCAGCTTGGCGGCCACGCCCAGTTTATCGATCACCGCACCACGCAGATTTCGCATGGCGACACCGGCAAAGAAATCGGCGAGATCATCGGGCGTTACTGCGACGGCATCGCCATCCGCCAGTGTGACTGGGGTATCGGCAATGACTACATTCGCGGGGTGGCCAAAGCTAGCCGCGTGCCGGTACTCAATATGCAGTGCGACTACTACCACCCCTTCCAGGGATTGGCTGATATGCTAACCGTCTTCGAGCGCTTCGGACGTGACCTGCGCGGCAAGACGATCAACGTGTCTTACGCCTATGCCTCCAGCTACCAGAAGCCGATGTCGGCCCCGCAGAGCTTGATTCTGCTAGCAACGCGCTATGGCATGAACGTGCGCCTCACGCGCCCGCCGGAATTTAAGATCATGCCCGACATCGAAGACCAGGCGCGCGATAATGCCCGCGAGTCCGGCGGCAGCTTCGAGGTGTTGGACGATTTCGACGCGGGTTTCAGCGGCGCGGATATCGTCTATCCCAAGAGCTGGGGCGCGATGTTGACAACCACCGACGAAGAAGAATCGGCAGAAATTGGTGCGCAGTACACCGACTGGATTACCGACAGCCGCCGCATGGCGCTGGCTAACGACCACGCGATTTATATGCACTGCCTGCCCGCCGACCGTAACATCGAAGTGACCGACGAAGTGATCGATGGCCCGCACAGCGCGGTGTATGACGAGGCCGAAAACCGGCTGCACGTTCAGAAGGCGGTCATGGCGCTGACCATGCGCTAGAACGCAAAACGCGATCAGTGAGTGTAATGATAAGGTAAAAGCCGATCAGCCCGATTGATCGGCTTTCGTAATCGAAGATAATTAAACCTTTTAGAGGAGATCAAATGCCATCCGGAAGAACAGCCGTCATCGCTATTGGCGGAAATTCACTCATTCTCGACAAAACCCAGCCCCAGGTGGAGAACCAGTGGAAGGCTGTGTATGAAACCGTGCGCCACATCGTCGGCATGATCAAAGCCGGGTGGCGCGTGGTTGTCACACACGGCAATGGTCCCCAGGTGGGCTTTATCCTGCGCCGCAATGAACTGGCCGTGCCGGAAGTGCACGATACCCCGATGGACATGATTGGCGCGGATACCCAGGGCAGCATCGGCTACATGCTTCAACAGGCGCTGAACAATACCCTGCGCGATGAGGGCATCCGGCGCAACGTGGCCACTATCGTCACCCAGGTGCTGGTAGACCGCAACGATACCGCCTTCCAAAAGCCCACCAAAGGCATTGGCGGCTTCATGTCGCAGGCAGAAGCCCAAACGTTTGTGGACGAGGGCTGGAACGTGGTAGAGGATGCCGGGCGCGGATATCGCCGCGTGGTGGCCTCGCCCATTCCCAAAGAGATCGTGGAGCTAGACGCGATCAATGCGCTCGTGGAGAAGAACTTTATTGTGATATGTGTGGGCGGTGGCGGCATTCCCGTGATGTACGACGAACAGGGTTACCTGCGCGGCGTCCCGGCGGTGATCGACAAGGATCGTGGAACGGCGCTGCTGGCGATGGGATTGAAGGCTGACCTGTTCATCATCTCGACGGCGGTAGAAAAAGTCGCCATCAACATCAACACGCCCCAACAGCGCGATCTGGACCGGATGACGCTGGCCGAGGCCAAGCAGTACATGGCCGAAGGGCACTTTGCGCCGGGCAGTATGTATCCCAAGATCGAGGCCATTGTCGAATATCTGGAAAAAGGCGGTCCGCAGGCGCTGGTGACCAACCCGGAGAACATCGAGCGCGCGCTCGAAGGCGAAACCGGAACATTGGTGGTACCTGGCTAGACACACCAGTTGAGGGGAAAACTGTATGTTTGTGACCGAACTCCGCTGCGCTATCTGCGCACGGACGTATCACCCGGACGACGTAGCGTACACCTGCCCCACCTGTGGGCAGGCCGGTACGCTGGATGTACTGTACGATTACGAAGCGCTGGCGCAGGCTGTCACGCCGCAGACCATCGCGCAAAATCCGGACCCGACCATGTGGCGCTACCGGGCGTTGATGCCGTTGCCTGCTGATGCGGCTGTACCGCCGTTGGCCGTTGGGGGTACACCCACCTACGACGCGCCGCGCCTGGCTGACGATCTTGGCTTGGCGCAGGTATGGGTCAAGGATGATGGGCGCAATCCCACCGGCTCGCTCAAGGATCGCGCCAGCGCGTTGATCGTGGCGCGCGCTCTGCACGCCGGAATCGAAGTGGTGACCACAGCCAGCACCGGCAACGCGGCAGCAGCTCTGGCCGGGTTAGCAGCCAGCGTCGGACTGCCCGCCGTGATTTTTGTGCCGGCGTCGGCTCCCGAAGCCAAGATCGCCCAACTGCTGACCTATGGCGCGACCGTGCTGTTGGTCCAGGGTAACTACGACAACGCCTTCGACCTGGCGGTGACCGCCTCGGAGCGGTATGGCTGGTACAATCGCAACACCGCCATGAATCCCTATACGCTGGAGGGCAAAAAGACCGCCGCCTTCGAGATCGCCGAACAGCTCAATTGGCAGGTGCCGGACGTGGTCGTGGTCAGCGTGGGCGATGGCAACATCATCAGCGGCTTGCACAAGGGTTTTGTGGACCTGCACGCGCTGGGTTGGATTGAGCATGTGCCGCGCCTGGTCGGTGTGCAGGCGGAAGGCAGCGCCGCCTGTTACGCGGTCTGGAAGGCGAACGGCGATCCCGCTACCATGCCGCCCATCGACTCGCATACCGTGGCCGACAGCATTGCTGCTGATCTGCCGCGTGATCGGGTCAAGGCGGTGCGCGCCGTGCAGCAGACGGACGGGGCGTTTGTGTCAGTGCCAGATGACGCAATTCTCGACGGCATCCCGGCGCTTGCCCGGCTAAGCGGAGTCTTTGCTGAACCTGCCGCCGCTGCAAGCTATGCTGGTGTGCGTGCTGCCCTGGACGAGGGCCACATCCAAGCTTCGGACCGGGTACTGCTGTTATTGACCGGCAATGGTCTGAAGGACATCAAAAGCGCGATGCGCGTCGCCGGTGCGGGGCATCCCGTTCAGCCCGATATCGACGCGGTAGAGCAGGTGCGCGTCAGTTTGGGTTTGCCCACGCTAACGTGAGTGGTTCGAGGTCGCGCCCGGCTGATCAATCGGTTACAATTTGGTCAAAATACAGGTGGTTTGAGGTTGCATGAGTACGCATCCAGCACTATCAATTGTTGCGCCCGTCTACAACGAAGAAGGCAACATCGAGGAACTGCACCGCCGCGTGTCGGCTGTGATGGACCGCAGCGGCGAAACGTGGGAACTGATCATGGTCAACGATGGCAGCGTTGACCGTTCGCCGGAGAAAATGCGCGCCATCGCGGAGGAGGACGCCCGTGTGCGCGTGCTGAACTTCGCGCGCAACTTCGGCCACCAGAACGCGGTCACCGCCGGGATGGACTACGCGCGTGGCGAAGCTGTTGTCCTTATTGACGCAGACTTGCAGGACCCGCCGGAAGTGATCCTGGACCTGGTCGCCAAGTGGCGGAAGGGTTTCCATGTGGTGTATGCGGTGCGCGCCGAACGTAAGGGTGAATCCTGGTTCAAGAAGCTCACGGCCAAAGTGTTTTACCGCATGATCTATCGCATTGCCGAAATCGACATTCCGCTGGATACGGGTGATTTCCGCCTGATGGACCGGCAGGTTGTGAACGCGCTCAAGACTATGCGCGAGCACAACCGTTTCATCCGGGGCATGACCAGTTGGGTGGGCTTCCGGCAGACGGGCGTGGAGTACGTGCGCCACGAGCGGCATTCTGGCGAAACCAAGTACCCGCTGCGAAAGATGCTGCGCTTTGCCCTGGACGCGATCACGGGCTTCTCATACTTTCCGCTCCAGGTAGCCATTTATGCCAGTCTGATCTTGGGGCTGATCGCGGTGTTGGCGGTGCCAGTGGTCGCTTTTTTGCGGCTTTCGGGCAGCACCTTACAGTTCGAGGGCCAGGCCACCACGCTGGTCGTGGTACTGCTGATGAGTTCCTTCCAGTTGTTTTTTTTCTTCATCATGGGCCAGTACGTGGCCCGCATCTACGATGAAGTGCGCCAGCGACCGTTGTATATTGTGTCTGAGGTGTGGGGGCAGGGAACAGCGGACGATTCAGACGAGTCTGCCGGGTAGTGTGTTAAAGGTAGGTGAACGGTGACGGACATCCCACAGCCAGAGGAACTGCCCGAGACGGGTGATCTCAACCTGGTGCAGCAGTATCGCAAACTGGTATTGACCTATGAAGCGTTGGATGAAGAAATTGATGCGTTGCTGGCGCGTCACGATGGTGCGACAGAAAACATGTCCGACGAGGATTATGATCACTACCGCGCCCTGGCTTATCGCCGGGATGATATATATAACCAGATGAAAGCCATCGAGCGCCAGATTCTGGATGACGACAATGAATAACGACCAACCAATCAGATACCATTAGGTTTTTTGGCTGGCTTTGTGCGCCTGTCCTTGCGCAGCGAGCCAGCAGTTTTCCATAGGAGTATGCAACGTGACAGATCGTAAGCTCATTACCGGCCCGACGTTTGAGGAGATGCTGCACCCGCACCTCATCGATCCCGACACCCGGGCCAAAGCCAACGAAGCCCGCACAACCGATCCACTGGCTTCTATCAACCTGTTTAATATTACCTGGCGGGACATCGACAATAAGATTCAGTACATTGTGCTGCCGCCAGCCTTGACCGGGGTCGAGACGCCGATTGCAGTTCTCACCAGCGTGCACTTCCCTTCCCGCAGTCATAAAGTTGGTGCCACCTATTCGGTGCTGCTGGAAAAGGAATTGTTCGGGGATGTTGATCCCTGGAAGCACACCCTGCTGTGGCCCTCCACCGGCAACTACGGCATTGGCGGTGCATATGTAGCCGGGCGCATGGGTTGCACCAGCATCGCGATCCTGCCGGAAGAGATGAGCCAGGAACGCTTCGACATGATCGAAAGTTATGGCGCGCGCGTTATCAAGACCCCCGGTTGCGAAAGCAATGTCAAGGAAATCTACGACAAGTGCCATGAACTGATGGCGGGTGATCCTAACATTCGCAACCTCAACCAGTTCGAAGTGATGGGCAATTATCGCTTCCACTACTACGTGACCGGTAACACCATCATCGACCTGGCGCAAGAGTTGGCCGAACAGGGGATCGGCAGCGGCAAGGTTTCGGCGTTTGTGTCTGCAATGGGCAGCGCCGGGACGATCTCGGCAGCCGATCGGCTTAAGCAAGAATGGTCCGATCACAAGATCGTCGGTCTCGAACCGGTCCAGTGCCCCACCCTGGCGCTCAACGGTTACGGTGGCCACGACATCCAG
>JAADYV010000661.1 GCA_010092855.1 Chloroflexota bacterium
TAACGTAGCCCCGCTGCCTGCCTCTTCAGCAGACAGGTAAGGGCAAGCGTCCGTCAGAAGCCCCCGGATTTATCCGTGGGGAGTGTCACCTCAACCGCTTCTTCAAGGTCGATTGGAACGATCCTGGGCTGTATCACCTGATCATGAACACCGCCCAACTCCCGGTCGAGATCGCGGCGCAGACGGTTGCGGCGGCTGTTCAGCACCTGGATCGCGCACCCGCCGCGACGTAACGTCTCGTCTATCGCCCATGTCGTGAAAGGTTCGTTTTGTGTTGTGTGAAACAGCAGGGGCACGCCCGGCTAACTGGTCGAAATGGGGGTACCCCTTGATTGTTTTGCGGAGTTGTGCTGCTTGGGTTATGTTACAGGCACTCGCCATATCCCCGCACCACGTCCAGGATGCTGTGCAGCATGGCGGTGTTCTCCTCGACGGTATCGGTCAGCATGTCCAGGTGCAGGATTTTGTCCCCGGCGTCCAGCGTAACATCCATCAAGTGCGGGTGCTTCAGAAGCTGGTCATTGATCGTGCGCAGCGTGTCAGTATAGTCGCGCATGTCGTCAAAAATGATCAGCGACCCGCGCACAATGTCCACTTCAATTTCGTAGGGCACGTCGCCCTCGCTGGCCATCGAGTCTTCGTAATATTCCATCGCCTCGCTGATGATGTCGTCAGCGACGGTGGCCTCGCTGATCAGGCGATCCAGCAGTTCGCGGATGTCGCGCGCGCCGTCAAGCTGCGGGTGCTCCCAGTTGACCTCATCACGCCACAGGTGCGACCACGAGATCACAAACGATACCTGGTGGCGCAGGTCGTGCGCGAAGACCACCAGCACTTCCTCAAACGGATAATCGGCCAACCACTGGGGCAGCGCTTCTGGTGATAAGCCGCTGCGATAGAGCGCATACCAGCGCGCGCGATCATTGGGTCTCATATGCTTTAGTTCCCCGCCGTTGCTTGAATGTCCGCTAAGATAGTATCCAGTGCGCTCTGATCCGTCACAAAACGCTGCACACCCGTCTCAAAGGCGGCGCGAGTGTCCGGGGTCAGCCGGTCCGAGAGATCGAACGCCGCCTGGCCCAACGCCAGATCAGCCGTCCGACTCTGCACGGCAGTGGGATACGGTGCGCCGGGGTAGGGGCTGAGTGCGCTGCCCAGCGCCGCCCACTCCGCCGCCAGTTCGGGTGTGGTCAGGAACTGCGCCAGCCGCAGCGTCACCGGATCGTCATTGAACAGCACCACGAAGTCGCCACCCACGATCACGCGCTGCGGGTTGTCGACGGCGGGCAGCGGGAAAAAACCGATGTCGGCAGCAGATGCCGCTTGCTGGTCCATCACCCAGCGCGGTACCGTGCTGGGTCCGACGCTCAGGTACGCGCCCGGCGATGAGCCAAACAATGATAGTGCCGCATCCACTGGCGTCCCGCGCGCCGCTCCATCCAGCAGCACGCCGAATTCCTCCCACGCTTCGCGCACGCGCGGATCGGTCCATGATACAGCGCCGTCCGCCAGCCCATCCAGCAGGCCGGGGCCGTGCCGCTGCAGCAGAATCGTCTCGATGATGTCGGTGCCTACGCCGGAAACCGCGCCCTCGTCCCGAATGCCCAGCGCCCAGGGTTGCCCGCCGTCACCGTCGATCACCTGCGTCAGCGTCAGCAGCTCCGACCACGACCCTGGCAGTGTGTACCCGGCGGCGCTCATGGCCGGGCCGTTATACCACACCAGCCCCTTCGCTGTCAGCCGCACAAAGCGCCCGTAGGTGGTGCCGTTGACCGTCAGCAGCGCGTCCAGGTTGGGCGGATAACCGGACGCCGGCGCGCCTAGCACGGCGTCGAGGTTCACCAGCCGGTCCGTGTATCCGGCGATCAGCCCCGGCTGTCGCATCAACACCACATCGGGCGGCGCACCGCTGGCGATCTGCTGGTCCAGCGTCTGCTGCAGATTGGTCTCGCTGACCAGGTTGGGCTGGATATTCTCGGCCTGGAAGAAGGGGAACAGCAGGTCGTAGAAATCATCGCGTTCGGCGGCGCTGTCCCACGTCGCCAGGATCGTGATCTCGGTGTATTGGGCCTGGGTTGGCGCACCCGCCGCCAGCAGCACCCCGGCCAGCAGCAGAACCGTCAACAAACGGGGGAGTCGGGTGTACATGGGCCACCTCCGGATAGGAATGCTCGCCTGGATCGAGTATACGGGCACGGGCACAATGCGGCAACCTTTGGTGGCGTCTATGTCAGACGGGGCAAGCGCGTTTTTATACCGGAGGGCCTCGTGCGGGATGCAGCGGTGCTCCACTTCGTTCCGGACCGGCGCAGGACCACAAACGGGTCTGCGCGGTCCTCCAGCTTCGCTGCGCACCGCTGCCGGTCGTGCACTGCACCCGCGCGGCGCGGCACGGCACGCAGGACTGCGCAAACGCGCTTTTCGTTTGCGTCGGTCCGCAGTGGAGTAAAGCGCTGCGCGGAAACCTGGCCCGACACCCTTCTGGCGGGCCGCAGTCCAGGCTGGGTGTCCGCGTATCGCCGAAACGTGGTAAAGTTGGGAGCAGCATCCAGCAGCAAATTATACGCTGCTGCGCTGGAAGAACAGAATACGCTTTGAGGAGAAACACAACATGCAACGAATATTGTTCCTGGCGCTGATGATCGGGCTGACGCTGGCGCTCCCGGCAGGAGCACCGGCAGGCGCGCAAGAAGATTTTTTTCTCGCCGAGATCACCTGGCCGCTACAAGTCTCGACACTGCACGGCGCGGTGATCATCACCGGCACAGCGGATATCCCGTTGATGGCGGGCTATACGCTCAAATATATGCCATTAGAAGAAACCGGAGCCGACTGGATCGAGATCGTCACCGTGCCAGCGTCCGATCCGGTGGTGGACGGGGTGCTGGGGGTGTGGGATACTACTACCGTGCCGGATGGCATCTACGACCTACAACTGCGCGTCTTCCAGGCCAGCGGCGAATTCGCCATCGACTCCGCTGCGCCGCTGCGCATCGCCAACGACATCATGACCCAGCCGGTGCTGGGCGAGGTGGCGTTTACGTCCAACGCCAGCGGCGAAGAGAAGCTCTACCTGGGCGCGATCACGGCTTCCGGCCAGATTATCAACGTGCGCCAGCTCATCACCGAGCCGGGCGTCGAGTCCCATCCCAACTGGTCCCCCGACGGGCGTGAAATTGTGTTCATGGGGCTGCGCGATGATGTACGCGATATCTACATCCTCAACGTCGAGGAGGGCAGCGTTCGCAACCTGACGAATGATGCGGAAGATGACCGGGCTCCAGCTTGGTCGCCGACCGGGGAGTGGATCGCGTTCACGTCCCGGCGCGGGGCGGACGTGTCAGACATCTTCGTAATCCGGCCTGACGGCAGCGGCCTGCGCCGCTTAGCCGAGCTGCCCGACACCCAAACGTACCCGGCCTGGACCCCGGATGGACAATACGTGGTGACCGAGTCCATTCAGGAGGATGGCCGCGTGCTGCTGCTGCTGCCCGTAGATGGTCTTGACGACGGCGAGCCGCAAATGCTGGCCGAAAACGCGGGTGATGCGGTCTGGTCCCCGGATGGCCTGTCGGTGGTGGCGGTGTCGCGCCGCGAAGAAAACTGGGACCTTTACCTGCTCGATGCCGACGGCAAAGACAGGGCCCGCCTGACGACGTCGCCCGCCGACGACTGGCAGCCAGCCTGGTCCCCGGATGGGCGTTTTGTGCTGTTCCAGTCGAATCGCACCGGGGCACAGGAACTGTACCTGCTCGACGTGGCCAGCGGCGGCATTTTGCGCATGACCGACAACCGCGACTGGGATTCGTTACCGGTCTGGAGGCCGTGAAGCAGCGTGACGCGGGTGTAGGGTAACGGGTTTTCCATTCAACAGACGACACGCGGCGGCATCCCCGCAAGCATTGCGCCCACGCCGTAGGGAGTGTTTTTCGGGAGGGCGAACGATGAACAAGCGGAATTCCCAGGCGCGACCGGCGAGGGGGCTTCGCTGGGCGGCGCGCATCACCGGGACGCTGGTGGCCGGGCTGTGGCTGCTGGTAGGCATCACCGGCGCAATCAGCGAAGGTTTTGGCCCGCTGGATGCTGAGTCCGCTACGATGGCCACGTTGATGGTCGTGTCGGCGGTGGCAGTCGGTGTGGCGTGGCGGCGCGAGGATACCGGCGGGTGGCTGGTTGTAGGCTGCGGTTTGGCGCACGCGGTGTTTGCGCTGCTCGCCGCCGAACACAACCACCTGCTGGCCATGTCGGTGATGGGTCTGCCCCTGGTTGTGATCGGGACGTTGTTCCTGGTCACGGCGCGGCTGTCGGGGCGGCAAGCGGTCTTGCAGACAAAATCGATCGGTTGATGTGCTGCAATGATGTTCCTGAATGTTAAGTTGGTGGTGGACACCGACGGTTCGGGGCCGGGTAGAGCAAGCTCTACCCCTACTAACAACGGACAACTAGGTAGTGTTGACATTTTCGCCTGAGAATGGCGATCTCCTGAGTACAAATGTCAACACGGCCTAAAAGCCAATCACCACTACTCCCCCACGTCCGGCGCGCACACTTCCCCGGCGCGGAGGGTGCCGGGTTGGGTGCGTGCTAGGTAGTCACACCAGTCGCTTTCGCCGACGGCGGGCAAGGCGGGCGGCGGATACCAGCCCGTATCACGCACCACCAGCAGCTTGTCCACCCACTGCGTGATGCGCGCGCGGTCCGGCTGGATGCTGAGCGTGAAGGCGTCCGGCACGGTCTGGTAATTGTCGAAGTAGAGGCACACCCAGCCGCTGTGCGTGGTGCCGACCGGAAGCTGGAAGCCTTCGTCACGAAAGTAAAACAGGTCCACGCCGCGCTGCCGGGCCTCGTTGTGCGGGCAGTGGAAACCGTCCCCGGCCTGGTAGGGTGGACCGTTGGGGATCGCGGTCAGGCCGCTGCGCATCGACCACCAGGGATTGCGCGCTTCGCGGCGGTCGGCAGGAAAGGGCGTCTCCACGTCCGACCAGGGGAAGCCCCAACCCGCGTAGGGGAACACCTGCCCCGTGACCTCGACCGCCATCCATACCCAGACCTCGTAGCCACCGTCGGCGCGCAGCAGCAGGGCCGGGTCGCAGAAATCCACGCGCGCCACTTCCATGTCGTCGCCGGGCCGCGTGCCGCCCCAGCGGTTGTAGTCCTCGGCCCGCAGCGCGACCGGTTCGCCGCAGGCCTGGTGGATGTTGGGCACAAATGGCGCGTTGGGGGCCTGGGCCGCGCCATACCACAGGAATCCCTGGATGATCAGGCCCGCCAGCGCGATCCCGGCCAGCAGGAACGAGAAACGCCGGACTGGTTCCGGCAGGCGGGTGCTTAGGCGGCGGAGGCGGCGCATTGCAGCAGCTCCCTCCCGGTAAACGACAAGACGTCACCCACAGGTCCGACCTCCAGCATAGGCTATAATAAAGATGGTGTCTCTACCCACGCAGGCCAGACACCATCCCAAACCGTATTCAGTATACCAGAGAGCGTGAATCGCTGCTCACATTGCTGTCAGCACTGCCATCGCGTTAGCCGCACGACGACACCCCGTTGGGGCTGTTGATGGCAAATCCGCCACCCATCAGGCTGTCCACGTATACCGAAAATGGCAGACCGGGCCGCTGCACAAAAACCTGCAACCGACCCGGTCTTCTTTCCCACGCTGGTATTACCCATGTAGTTCTACGGTTGCACCTTTGGCTTGCAGTTGGTCGCGGAGATAGGCAGCGTATCCGGCGCTGGCGGCGCGCAGAACCGTGAACGGCACCGGCTGGTTTTGCATCGCCTGCATCGCTTCTTGGGGCTCCAACGGGCTGGTGTTGCGCGAGAGGAAGACGGCGATGCGGTTGCGCTTGCTTCTCTCCGCTGGCAGCGTGGTGACCACCACCGCATAGAACCCTTGCGGCAGCCCGTTTCCGCCAGTAAGCTGGTGCACCGCCACCTCAAGCGCAGGTTGGGTAGCGGCCAACTCGCGGTTCGTCCGGTTGTGCATCCCGAGGAAGGTCAACATCAGTACTAATCCTGGCACCGAAAAACACAAGACGAATAGCAGTCCACCGAGAAGTTGCGTCAGGACGGTACCCAGGAGACCCAACAACCCGCCGGCAACCAACAACCATTGGCTAGCGGCGCGCCGTTTGTGCAGCCGGATCATGTTTTGCTCCAATTGCAGGACGGTAGCGGTCGGGTCAATAGCGGGGGGAGGTGAATAGGACGGCAATGGTTGGGACATGGTTTTCCTCCTAAGACGACTCATTACAGCCAACATGATTGGTACACCAGAACTGGAAAAGACAACCGCCGCACAACGATTTCGCTGTGGGCAAGCCACACGCTGATGTTGGTTGGTGTTGGGCTTTCGCCTTGTGGAGTTAAAGTACGCAGACCAGCGGATTATCACAGGCTACTCACCTGTTTGTGCCGCATTTTCGCGCGTCGGTCCCCCGCCCACCGGACTGATTCCCTTCAGAATCAGTGCTGCCCCCACCTTTGCCGCGCCCCGACGTTGTACCCTGTATGAACGTCAGAGGGGTGGGCGCGGTCGTCCCGGGAGAGGGCAGCTTGATACATGCTGACGACGCCTGTTCAAGGCGAAACGCCAGTTCCTTATTTGCTCTATCCTAACCGCAGGACGAACATCCGCCCCCGGCTGCACCGTGTGGATCAGCGCCTTCTTCCGTGCGGAAGGAGTGGCCACAGCCACACGACGACACGGCGTTGGGATTGTTGATCGCAAAGCCGCCACCCATCAGGCTGTCCACGAAGTCAATTTCCGCGCCGCGCAGGTAGATCAGGCTGGTGGGGTCTATGACCAGCGTAACGCCGTCGGTCTCGACCATATTGTCCTGCGGGTAGATGGTGTCTTCGAAGGCCATGCCGTAGGACAGGCCAGAGCAGCCGCCGCCCTGGATGAAGACGCGCAGCGCCATGCCACCTTCGGGCGCGCGTTCGCTTAGCAGGTCGCTGATTTTGGCGGACGCGGCGGGGGTAACGGTCAGGATCGGGGTTTCAGCCTCGGTCTGAGGCTGCTGGGTTTCGACTTGGGTTTTGGCTTCAGTGACTTCCGCCATGATACGCTCCTATTTATCAATGAGTATTGTTATTGCTATAGTTTAGCAACGCACGCGCAAAGAGTCAATTTATTTCATGGGCATTTAACTAATTATTCAGACGGTGTTTCCTGCCGCACGGCCACGACCAGCGTGATGTCGTCGAACTGGGGCGCATCGCCGGTGAAGGTTGTCACGGCGTCCATGATCGCGGTGTGGACGTGGGCAGCGGTGCGGTCCGAAACGCTGCCTGCCGCGGCCACCAGTTGGTCCTCACCAAACTCGTCCTGGGCGGCGTTTTGCGCCTCGCTCACGCCGTCAGAATAGAGCAGCAGCGTATCGCCCGGCTCAATTGTGATCGCTGCCTGCTGCCATGCCAGCCCTTCGAACATGCCCAGCGGCACACCGGTCTTGATCAGCGCCAGGGGATCGCTGCCGTTCCCGCCGTTTCCACCGTTTCGCAGCACGTAGACGGGGTTGTGGCCCGCGTTGGCGTAGATGAATTGGCCGCTGTCGGGGCGCAAGATGCCGTAGAAGACGGTCACAAACTGGTCGGAGACGGCGTCGGTCAGAATGCGCTCGTTGGCAGCTTGCAGCGCGCGTTCCGGCGCGTCGGGAAATTGCAGCGCAAAGGTGCGGATCAGCGTGCGGCTGAGCGCCATGTACAGCGCGGCCCCGGTGCCCTTGTCGGCCACGTCGGCCACGATTACGCCCAGGCCGCCATTTTCCAGCGGCACGAAGTCGTAGAAGTCGCCCGATGTTTGCCGCGCGGGAACCAGCCCGGCGGCGATATCCCA
>JAADYV010000152.1 GCA_010092855.1 Chloroflexota bacterium
CGGAATAGTGAGTATAATTTGCTACAGTGCATATTGTGATCAAAACGAAAAGGTGTGTTTCATGCCCAAAATAGTGACTGTAAAACAGATGCGCGCCATTGAAAAAGCCACCGACGCCGCCGGACATACTTACGCCGACATGATGCAACTGGCCGGGCGTGCCGTGACCGAACGCGCGAAAGACCACCTGCGCGGGGTGGCTGATCCACGCGTGGTGGTGCTGGTCGGACCGGGCAACAACGGCGGCGATGGCCTCGTCGTGGCGCGGCTGCTGCTCGAAGAGGTGAACGACTGCGCGGTAGGTGCGCTGCTGCTGGCCCCACGTGACGCTGACGATGACGTGTTCGCTGCGGCGCAAGAAGCGGGTGTAGTCCTGATCGACGCAGAAGCCGACCGCACTGACGACTTCGCCCAACTTTTCGACTGGGTCATGGGGGCGGACGTGATCATCGATGCGCTGTTCGGCACCAGTCTGCGCCTGCCGCTGGAAGGCGATGCCGTTGACGTGCTGGAGTCCGTCCACCGCGCGCTGGCACACCGTCGCGCCGAAGACCTGCCCCCCGCCTATACCACGCCCGCCAATCCGGAACCCATCATCCGCGCCGATGACCCGGTGATCATTGCCGTTGACTGCCCCAGCGGGCTGGACTGTGATACCGGCGAGGTCGATGAACTGGCGCTGACCGCCCACGAAACGGTAACGTTTGCCGCCGCCAAGCCGGGTTTGCTGACCTTCCCTGGCGCGAACTACGTCGGCCACCTGCACCTGGGCGACATCGGGCTGCCGGTGCCACTGCCGGAACTCGACAAGATCGCGCTGACGCTGGTTGACGCGGCGGAAAGCGGCGCGCGGCTGCCCCAGCGTCCCCTGGACAGCCACAAGGGAACCTTTGGCAAAGCGATGGTGGTCGCAGGCAGTCTAAACTATACTGGCGCGGCATACCTGGCGGCGGCAGGCGCGTATCGGGTAGGCGCGGGCCTGGTGACGGGCGCATCCCCACAAATCATCGTGCCTATGCTGGCCGGGATGCTGCCCGAAGCGACCTGGCTGCTGCTGCCGCACGACATGGGCGTCATCAACGAAGCGGCGGTGCGCGTGCTGCGCGAGGAAATCGCCGACTACGACGCCATGCTGCTGGGGCCGGGTTTCGGGCGCGAGGACGTGACCGGCGAATTCCTGCGCGAACTGCTCGTGCCGCAGGAACAGGAACGCCGTTCGCGCGCCATTGGGTTTGTGCAGGACGCACCCACCAATGCGGAAGTGGAAGCCGCCCACGCCGAACTCCCGCCGCTGGTCATCGACGCCGACGCGCTCAACCTGCTGGCCGGGATGGACGACTGGGCGCGGCTGGTGCCGCCCGGCACGATCCTGACACCGCATCCCGGCGAGTTCGCGCGGCTGGCGAACATCGACACGGCGGATGTGGCCGCAGACCGGCTGGCGCTGGCCATCGACAAAGCTGCCGAATGGGACTGCGTGGTGGTACTCAAAGGGGCATTCACCGTCATCGCCGCGCCGGATGGCTTTGCGGCGGTGCTGCCCTTCGCCAGCCCTGCGCTCGCCAGCGCGGGCACGGGTGATGTGCTGGCCGGGGCGATTGTGGGCTTGCTGGCGCAGGGATTGGCCCCGTTCGACGCGGCCCTGGTTGGCGGCTGGCTGCATGGTATGGCAGGTGTGCGCGCCGCCGAACTGATCGGCACCGCCGCCAGCGTCATGGCCGGGGATGTGCTGGAGATGCTGCCCGAAGCGCTGGCCCAGGCCGAAAACGCGCGGGGGTAACAGCGCTCGTATTCTGGCACGGAATCAAAAACGGGACGTCTGTGCGGCGTCCCGTATTGTATCAATCAAATGGTTTCGATTAAAAGAGCCTGCGGGTATTCGGTCTATGTACCCTGCGATGATTGCTCCGCCTGGCGCTGGGCCGCAATCGCCTTGCCCTCCGCGATGGCGTCTTCCACCGACTCGCCGCGCAGCTTGCCCAGCCGTCCCGCCTGTTGCTGCAACCGCCCCGCCTGCCCTTGCAGCAGCGTCCAGGGACGCAGCAGGCTCTGGCGCGTCTCTTCGCCGCTGCGAGGCGCAAACCACACCGCCAGCGGTGCGCTGATCAGCAGGCCCATCACAAATCCGCGATTGTAACTGCGTGACTCTCGTTTTTGCGCCATTTGCCGCCTACTCCTTCAACGCTTTTTTGTTCGAACGGGATGCGCCCTTGATCGCGCGGCGAACGCCCAGCAGCTCGCGCACAATGCCGCCGGTAGCCGCCATCACTGCCCCGATCTTGACCACCGGCTCGACCACGTTCTGGCTCATGAATTCCGCGGTGCCGCGCACGGTGGACGACGCCTGGTTCAGGTTATCGACAATCGGCGTGATCTCGTTTTGCAGCAAGTTGACCAGTGCCGCCAGTTGCAGGATCAGCACGATCAGCGCGACCCCGATCAACATGCCTTCCACTGCCAGCAAAATTATAAACAGATCGCGAAAAATGCTCACCCAGTCGGCGAGATTGTTGGGCTTGTTAAAAATGGTCAACAACAGCGCCAGCAGCAGCACCAACACAGGAGCTGCGAACATCACAATCGCGCCTATCATTGGCCAGAAATACCAACTGCGGTCTTCACCGCCATCCTGTTCGGCCTCGTCATGCGCCTCGTCCGCCGCACCGGTGGCCGCATCGCGGGCCGTTTTGTCCGCCTGTTTCTCCGATGCTTTCTCGGAGGTTTTCTCAGCCCGCTTTACGGACCGCTTTTTCTCCCGGTCCGCCGCCGCCTGCTTGCCGCCCGAGGATTTGGCGCTGGACGGGTTGGCGCTGGCATCCGCCGCCGGGTTGGAAACGCTGGCAGGTTTGCCCTCCGCGCTGTCCGGCTTCTTGTTCTTCGGTTCCTGTTCCGCGTTCTGTGGCGTGTTTGGTTTATCTGTCATTGAGTTTGTCTCTCCGTCGGGCAGCCTCTGCTGAGCTTACCTGTGACCCTGGTGTGCGGCCTTCACCTGACGTGCGGTGTGCGGCTGGTTGGTTGGCGGGTGAGCAGCCGCGCCACCACCAGCGCCAGCCACGCGCCTACCGTTGCCGTCAGCATGTGCAGCGGGCCGATATCCATAAACGTGATATTGACTATCTCGCCAAACACATGCCCCAGCCCAAACCCCAGCCAGGCCGCCAATAAAAACAACGCCAACCGGCGCGCGTCGCCACCGCTTACCAGATGAAATGCTGCCCCATACAGCGTGGCCAGGATGAAGGAAAACACCACTGATGGTTCAAACATCCGCGATCCTGTTGCGCGCGCTGGCGTGCCGGATGGGGTTTCAGCGCATATGGCCGACCCGGTATTGGCTGTTGGAATATGCTGGCCGGGTTTGGAAGCCGTTTACCGGGCCCCAACCTTACCTGCTCAACACCCACTACCACAGGCTGCCCCTACCGGACACAGCCTTGCAATCGTGAGACTGGTGTCCATCTTGCTACCGGTGGTACAATGCGTCTAGTTTATCACAGAGTGCCCCAACCGACGAAGGAAGAGTCGTTTTGCTGGTACCACATTTATTGTTTGCGCACCTACTCGCCGACTACCCATTACAAACCGACTGGCTCGTCGTGCGCAAGGGGAATATCAAGAGCGGCTTGTTACTGCACGGCGGGATTGTGGGCTTTATGTCGCTGTTGGCCGTTGCCCCCTACCTGGGCGAGGTGTGGCTGGCGGTGCTGGTGTTGACCGTGCTGCACACCCTGCAAGACTTCCTGAAGGTGCAATTGGGTCCGCGCTTGAAGACGCACCCGGTCGTGCCCTACTTCGGCGACCAAATCCTGCACTATATCACCATCGTGGGCCTGCAACTGCTGCTGATTGGCAACAACCTGTCCCCAGAACCCACCAGCACCGAAGCCGCGTTCATGTGGACCGGTGCCGCCGTGATCACCGTCACCCGCTATTACGAGGTGACATGGTGGGCCAACTGGCTGGACATGATCCCCTACATGAAGCGCTGGCGCATCACCGGCTACCTGGAGCGAATTTCTATGCTGGCGCTGGCAGCGGCGGGGTTGTGGTTTGTCGCGCCGCTGGCCGTTTTCCCGCGCCTGGTGATCAGCTATCGTCAGGACAAACCGATCTGGAAACAGCGCCGGGGCGCGCTGGAGTTGGGGTTGGGGATTGTGGTCAGCATTGTGTTAGGCATCGGCTTGCATATCGTCTACACTGGAATTTGAGTCCAGCCCACCTTGCGATAGAATTGGGGTTAGGAAACGGGTCACACAATCAGGTCGTGTGGCGTTGACACGGTGCGCAACCGACCGGGCATTGTGACGACATTACAGACTGTATTGGGAATGGAAGGCGTGTTGTGGCGCTGATCGACCAGCGTATTTTGATTGATGCGCCGCCGGAAGCCGTGTGGCAAATCCTGGCGGACCCAACCCAACTGGCACACTGGCACAGCGGCTATACCAGCGTCACGCTGTTGACGCCCGACCTGGCCGGGCAAAACTCGCGGCGGCGCTGCATCCTGCCCAACGGTAAGGCCGTGGTCGAACACGTTACGGCCTGGATCGATGGCCTGGGCTATGAATATGCCATTGTTGATGGCGGGCCATACCGCTCCTTCCGGGGGCGGCTGCGGCTGCAAGCCGGTCCGGACGGGACCAACGTACACTGGACGGTTTCGTACCAGCCGGGGGGTTTTCTTGGTGGCCTGCGGGACCGGTTGGGTGGGCGGCGCAAGCTCACCGCGATGCTGGCCGCCAGCCTGCGCCAACTGCGGCACCAGGTCGATACGCTGGGCCAGCGCATGGACACCGACCAGCGGGCACGGTTGGGCGTGCGCGAGCGCATGGACGTTGACCAGCGCGCCCATTACCAGCGCCGCCACCCGGCTCCTCCGCTGCCGGACCCGACTCACCCGCCAACCAGGTCCCAGATACCCGACCCACACCGGCCCTTTGCGCCCGACGCGCCACGCCAGGCCCCTTCCGACGCAGTGCCACCACCGCCCGTCGTGCCGTCGTTCGTGGCCGAGCTGACACGCGATAATCCAGAGCCGGATTACAGCCACACCGCCGACACCAAGCCCAAACCGCCACCTGGCTTCCGGGAAGCAGTGGCCGAGATGCAGGCGCGCGCTGCTGCTGAAGGGGAAGCCACGTCCAACGACAGCGCTCACACAGAGCAGTCGCCTGAACGCACGCCCGAACGAACCGCCGACCATACGCGCGTCACGCCCGCGCGCGGTACACCAACCGTGCAGCCCAGCGATGCCGCGCCCGCCGTCGAAGCGCCCCAGGCAGCACCCGCTCCCGCTTCGCAAGCCTTTACGGAAGCGGAAACGGATGTCGAAAAACCGGCCTTCATCCCGCCGCCCCCATTGCACGCACCGGAATCTACCCCAGCGGAAAAATCGCCGCAGCAGAAACGCGGTACCATCCCGGAAGCGCTCAAAGCAACGCCACCCGGCGGGGCCTTCAGCGGCGTAGGCGACCTCACCGGGGAAAATGCGCCCAGCATTCCGCCGCAGACGCCCCAAACCGACACGGGCGAGATCAGCATTTGGGAAGTGTTCGGCGTGCAGCGCCCCAGCGAGGTGGATGGGGCCGCATTGGAAGACCTGGTGCAGAGCGTGCAGGCGCGCGAAGCCCGCCAGCGGCGCGAAGCAGGCGCAAGCAAACGTCCGGCACGTGTGCGGCGCATCAGCAGTGAACAAGCGGGATTGCGGTTGAGCCAACCACTGCACAGGGCGCGCGTGCGGCGGCGCACAACGGGGCCAGAACCAGACAACAAAAAACCGGCGGACTAATGCAGGTGCCGGTTTCGAATGGGGTGGCTGGTGGGATTCGAACCCACGTTCTTCTGATCCACAGTCAGACGTGTTAACCCCTACACCACAGCCACCATGTTTGTGATGCGGTAGACGATTTGGATTGTAGCATACTTGGCCGGTGCTGGCTAGAGGGAATTTGGGCTTTTCGAAAGGAACACGGCATGTCCACTTCACGTAGTCGAGTCGTTTTTATGGGCACCCCCGATTTCGCCGTGCCCACGCTCCAGGCCCTGATCAAAGCCCCGGACATGGACGTTGTTGCCGTCGTCACCCAGCCGGATCGCCCTGCTGGGCGCGGCCAATCGATCCAGATGTCGCCCGTTAAAAAAGTCGCGCTGGTTAACGACATCCCCGTGCAACAACCGGAACGCACCCACCGCTCACCCGCCTTCGAAGAACTGGCAGCGCTGGCAGCGGATTTTTTCGTGGTGACAGCCTTTGGCCAGATTTTAAAGCAAAAGGTGCTCGACCTGCCGCGCGTGGCTCCGATCAACGTGCACGCCTCGCTGCTGCCACGCTGGCGCGGCGCGGCCCCGATCCAGTATGCGATCCGCGCCGGGGACCAGTTCACCGGCATCACCACCATGCAAATGGACGCCGGGCTGGATACCGGCCCGATTCTGCTTCAGGATTCGATCCCGATTGAGTCGACTGAAACCGGCCAGAGCCTGCACGACAAGCTGGCCGCGATGGGCGCTAACCTGTTGATCCTGACGCTGCGCTGGCTGCTGGATGGCAGCATCGTGCCCCAGCCCCAACCAGATGACGACAACCTGGTCACCTATGCCCCCACGCTCAAAAAAGAAGAAGGCGCGATCAACTGGACCCAGGGCGCGATCCAGATTGACCGCCATGTGCGCGCCTTCACTCCCTGGCCGGGCACCTACACCCACTGGAACGGCAAACGGCTCAAAATCCTGGCGGGCTATCCCCTCAACCTGGACCTTGACCTCGCGCCGGGGCAGGTGGCCGATACGCGCGAGATGGACCTGGTGACGCCTACCCCATTTGTGGTTGGCACGCAGCGCTGGGCATATGCCCCGTCCCAGGTGCAGCTCGCCGGACGGCAAGCCCAGGACGCCGCCGATTTCCTCAACGGCGCGCCGGACTTTTTCGGCAGCACGTTGGGCGCGGCAGAGTAGCGCCAGACACATCCCATAGGAAAGAAGGCGCTCCATTCTCTGAAGCGCCTCCCGGTTTCGTTCACGTTTTTCACCGTTTACCGGTTCAACGCGCACGGCGTGATACTGCGCGAGAGGTACAACGGCAGCCCGCTGTCCTGCGCCCAGATAATTTCCAGTGCGACACCGGGATCAACGCCGGTGAGGGTAAGGGCATTGGCTTCGGGCACATATTCCGCTACCAACACGCCCCGCGCCAGCATCTGTTGCACCAGTCCTTGCTGGCCATATTCGAACTCGACCAGCACATCCACACACTCAAATGCGGCCAGGTCGAGCGGCACCACAACAGACTGGCTCAGGTCCAGCGGTACACCAAAAGCACCAGAACCACTCTCGGTCTGACCTACCAACAGCGCCAGGTCCGACCCTACTGCAGCCAGATACTGCTCGTCGTCAGTCAGAAAGGTGCGCAAGATAGGTGTGCCGCGCGGAATATCGGCGCGCGCCATCAGGCCGTCAATCGACTCCAGGTCTTCCGCTTCGATATACTGGCCTTCTTCTGGTAGAGACCACAGCGGCCAGGGTTGGATCACGGCAACAGGTAATGATGTGCTTATATCGACGATGTCCCCGCGCGGGATGTCCTCAACCGCCACCAGAATAGACTTGAACGCCGTGTTTTCGTCGAGCAACGAAGGCGTCGTCGGGGACGGGTCTCCGGTGTCCGCACCTTCTTCTGTTGTTGACTGCCCATTGTACGGGTCTTCACCTGTCGCTGGCGGCGTACCCTGCGCCAACGCCCCGCCTTGAACCATGTCCTGCCCCAGCAGCAGCACCGCCCCCATCCCAACGATCAGCACCGTGAGTCCAGCAAAAATAATGGTTTTCATGCGTCAGTCCTCCCCGTCATCCGCTTCAGCCTGGTCCGGCAGGGTGATCACTCCCGCATTAAGCGCGACCTGCCAGTTAAAGACCGGCGACAGCACCCCATACTCACTACGCGGCGAACACAACAGCAGCGTGATCTGGCCACCCTCCTCCATCAGGCTAACCAACCATGCGCGCGTCTCCAACGAAATGATGACCTCGGCCGAGTCAGCGGTCACGTGGGTCACAAACGCGCGCGTGGTAACCCACACCGCCTCGCGCTGCGGGATGTCCGCAGGCACGTCCGCCACCGGGTTCGGGTCGAGATAGCTGACGGCAATCGCCACCGTATCGCCTGCCGCTAACCCGGCGGGCCAATGTACCGGTCCCAGGTCTGCCAGCGACACAACAACCAGTTCCTGCGGATCCAGATCCCCCATCGTATCCGGCATGGTGGTTTCCCGCACTCCAGGTGGCGAGAGCGCTTCCAGCGCCGCGACAGCTTCGGGAGCCGCGAACGGATCGGGCAGCAGCATATCTTCGCGCAAGACCATCCCGCGATAGATATCGGTCCGAGTCGTGCGCCCCACCACGTCCTGCGGGTCGGTGATCACGCCCGGTGGCAACGCCGGTACAGGCCACGGCTGCATTGCCAGCCCATCCATCCAAAACGCGAAGTCTCCAGCTTCACTGAATACCACGCCGCGCGGGAGATGTTGTATGGCCACGACCACGTTGACGAACTCCACCTCATATGGCGGGTCGCCCTGGCCGCTGGCCACCGGCACAACAGCCACGCTGCCAACCAACAACGCACTGATCAACAAAACGGCCAGGCATAACCTGGCCTCGCTGTGTCTCATAGTCTTGCACCTCCCCAATACTTCGATAACGTTACTATCTACTCTACGACCATTGCTCCCAGCGCACAACCTCGCCCAGCTCCTGCCGCCCGCCCTTGATGGCTGATCGCTTGCGCGGGTCGACGTCAGGGTGCGGGTAGCCAAACGAGATCGCCCAGGGCACGGCTTTGTCGGCGGGAATGCCCAGCGCCGCGCGCGCTACGTCCGGCTCATAGATGGTGGCCATGCACGACGCGATACCCAGCGCCCAGGCCGCCAGGATCATGTTCTGGCTGGTGCGCCCCAGGTCGAAAGGCTTGCTCAGCGTCGGCGGGTCCTGCAAATCGTCCGTGACCAGCACCACGCCAAACGCCGCGCCCGCCAGGTGCGTACACCAGGGCCCGCAGTTACTCAGTTGTTGCAGCTTCTCGCGGTCGGTGACGATCACATACGTCCAGGGCTGCCAGTTGCGCGCCGACCCAGACCGCCGTCCCGCGTCCACAATGCGCTCGATATCTTCGCGGCTGATAGCGTCCGCGGCGAACTGCCGCACCGAACGGTTCGATCTGATAGCGTCAAATACGTCCATACTTACTCACTCTCCAGAAACGTCATTTCTCTTTCTTGTGTCGCCGGATACGCCTCACGCTGGTCGCGCAGGCGCGCGATTTCCTTACGGAAGATGCGCCGCAGCACGGCAATGGCGGTCCCGTAGGTCGGCTCTGCGCCAAGATAACTCAGGCGGCCCGCGCCCAGGTTCCGGCCCTTGCTCATGGGTGTATCGCTGGCGTAGTACAACAGGCCAATGTCAAACGGCGCGATGTACAGGTTGACGATCTCGTCCACCGGGTGGCGCTGGGCGCGTACCATCTCGTAGATTGCCGAGAGATAGGGTCCGGCTTCCATCTCGACCACCGAATAGCCTTCGCGGTAGAAAACATCCATATAGCGCGCGTTTTGCAAGAACGTGCCGCGCACGCTGACCACTTTCTGGTTGTCGAGTACGCTGCTGGTGGTCAGGTAGGGGATCAAGTCGGCGGCGCTGAAGCAGTTGCCAAACATGTACGAATTCTGGCTGTGCTCGTCATATACCACGTTCGAGATCATCACGTCGCCCACGCGCGCGTTGAGCGTGGCCGCCTTGCCGATGATGTAGATGCCCTGCATCCACGTCACATACTGGCTGACTTTGGCCATGACGTGATAGGCCGCCATGCCCAGCGGATAGTCGATGTTGACGATCAGCGCGTCGCTGTCGGCCAACAGCGCCATGTCGTCCTGCACGTCGTACACCAGCCGCTCATCCATGCGGCTCATATTGAGCTTGTTCAGCTCGATGACTTGCGCCTCGATGTCGAACCCGTGCAGGCTTTCCACGCGCTGAATGCCGAGTTCGCGTTCTGCTGCCTCCCGGCGCTCCTCCACCTCAGGCCGCATCGCGTAGCGCCGCAGGGCATAGTACAGGAAATTGTACTTGTTGTTGAACTCGTCGCGCACGCGCATATAGTCGTATTCCGCCGTCAAGCCTGGATCACCCGCGCGCCCCACAAAGTGCAGGATCGCGTCTTCCTCCTGCAGCGCAAACCCACTGAGCAGGTTGGGGATGGCGTGCACGTTACTGGAGACGAAATACACCGGGCGATCCTCAACCGCCACCGGCGCGACGCTGCGACGCACGTTGAACCACCAGTCCGACGTGGCGCGCTGGTAGTTGATATAGGTCCCGGCCAGCAGTTGCACCGCCAGGCGCTTGGGCCCGCGCGCGATCTTTTGCAGCGTCGGGATCATGTCCGCGCCCCAGGCATCTTGCAGGCGGCTCAATTCGTCGGGCGTGATGCCCAGCGCCCGCGCCAGTTCGGAGGTGCGCGCCAGGGTCGAATCGGCGCTGTAGGCGGCCAGGCTGGCCTGCGCGCTGACCGACTGCAAGATCGTGTGCAGCTTGTTCCACTCGATCTGGTACGCCACCAGGATCGGCAGCATATCGTCGATATCGGACCGACTGGCGATATAGGCCGCCAGGGTACGATGGCCATCATACGCCATGCGACGGCGGCGCGCACTGGCCGTCACTCGCTGCCATTCCTCCACCTTACCAACGCCGTGCTCATGGAACACGCGGTCGGTCTGGCCCAGCACCACCAGGTCCACGTCCGCAATACACACCGGCAGGCGCATGGCAGCGTAAAACAGCGCGGATGCATCGGGCGTCGGCTGGCGAGCGTGCACATGCAGCGACGAGTTCATCGTCAGGTGCGCCTCGACCAGCGCGTCCAAATGCACCGCATGGCTGGAGCGTAGCAGGGAATAGTACGTTCGAATATACAGTTCGATCTCTTCGCTGCCCGATTTTGGTACGGTTCGGTCCATTGCGCAGCCTTCTTTCTACTTACCTGCTCTACTCACTCACACCGGGATCACACCACACACGACACCCAATACTCCCAATGATACCATGACCAGCAGCGCCACCCCGCCCCACATCCACTGCCGGAGCCGTTCGCGGCGCGAAACAAGCGTCCGAGGTGGCGACACCGCGCGCCCGACCGGGCTGGGCGTCCGGCGCAGCGCCGCCGCATCCGGCAGCGTGGCCAGCAGATCGCGAATGACCAGCATATAGTCGCGCGCCACGTCGATCAACATCGTTTCGCGCAGATACCGTGGCAACTGCTTTTCCTTTCGAACCAGTGTTATCACAGGCTTATGCCAGCGCTGGGCTAGCACCCCCTCGTGCCGGATGCCGGTCCACTTGCCCGTGCCGAATGGCAGCAGCACGATCAGCGCGCCACAGCTCCGGATCGCGCGCCGTGTTTCCGACGCCCACGCAATCGACCCCAACTCGCTTACGGCATCCACAAACACAGCATAGCCCGCCGCCTGCAGATCATCTACCAGCCGGTGGGCCAGGTCATATTCGGTTGCCGGGTAACTCAAATACACGTGCTGCACCGCGTGTTCCAATTCGCTCCGTGTTGACGATCCCCCTGTGTGCGGCAGCGCTTCGTGTGCCAGCTCTGGGTGAAATCAGGCGAACCGCTCGACAAAGTAGTCCGGGTTAAGCCGTTCGCCGGTGGCAACTTCCACTGCCGCGTTCCAATGCAGCGTATTGCCCACCTCGAACACACGCTCGCGGAAGAAATCTCCCGCCGCCACCCGACCGACGATCCCGCCCGCGTGCTGGTCCAGCCACCCGCGCCACTGCAACGACATCATGCGCCCCAACAGGTAATTCTGGTAGTAAGCCGGAGCCAGCGCAATATGGTACTTCGTTGCCCAGTCAGGCATATTGTCGCGCTGTGGGGGCTTGTTCAGCAACTGGTACTTCTGGACCAGGTCCCACCACGCAGTATCCAGGTCACGCGCAGGGTCTTCATACAGCAGCCGCTCAAAGTTGACGACCACCATCACCCAGCGCGCGAAGATCAACTCTTCCAGCCGGAATCGCAACGCGCCCGCCGTCCCGATTTGCTCTGCTTCGGCGCTGGACATGCCCATCACGCGCTCGTACCATTCTGGGTCAAGCGTGAGCGCGCCCATCAACATGGCCATCGACTCGGTGCTGAGGATATGCGGGAAGGTGCGCAGCAGCCAGGGCAGGTCTTTGGGAATGTACTTGTCATACACAGCGTGGCCCAACTCGTGCAGCAGCGTTTCGATCCAGCGCAGCGTCGGCTGGAGATTGCACAGAATGCGCACGTCGCCTTCGCGGTCGATGTGCGTGCAGAAAGCGTGTTGATCCTTACCCTCGCGCTCGTACAGGTCGCTGCGCGCCAGGATATCGTGGATATCCATGCCCAGGCCATCGTAGGTCTTCAGCGCGAGGTCGACCAGGTCGCGGCCTTCGATCAGCGCGTTATAGTCCACCGCGCCCACCATCGGCGCTTGCTGGAAAAACGGCTCAGCGTAGTGCCAGGGCATCAATTCGTCCACCGGAACGTTGAAGCGCTCGCTAAGTACAGCATCCATCTCGGCTTTGGCGGCGCGGAATGGCTCCTCGATCTTGGCCGCCAGGTCATCCAGCAGCGCGTAGAGCCAGTCGGGATCAAGCTCATTAAACGTCAGGCTCATGCGGTGATAGTTGGGGTAGCCCATGCCATGCGCGGCCTGGTTGCGCAGTTCGGCCAGCCGCCGGATTTGATCCGCCACGCGCGGCCCGATCAGTTTGCTTCCTTCCCAGGCAGCACGCCGCTTCTCGGAGTCATCTTCGCGCCGCAGCACACCCACAATCGCGTTGGCGGTCAGGCGCTCGCCGTCCACTTCGGGCCGGAAGTTGGTATAGGCATCGTCCAGGGCCCTGGCCAACTCCGTCATCTCGTCAATGGTGGCCGGGTCGCGCTGGCCCTGCGCAAATGACAGGTGCAAGACACGCAGCATCCGCCCTAGCTCAGCATCATCGCCTGCCACGCCGTCTTCGTCCCAGCCCTTGAACTGCGCGTAAGGCTCCGGGTTGGCGAAGTAGCGCATCATCTCACCACGCGCCTGGGCTGCTGCGCCCAGCGCCTCCTGGGTGCCGGTGGTGGCCGCGTCCCAGCCTGCCGCATATAACGCGCTGGTCAACTGCTTGATCTGCGCTGTTGTGGTTTCTACCGTGTCCCGCATGAATTGTCCCTCGTATATATTAGAGTTTGTGCGAAAACGATCAAATAAGAGTTTTACCGACTGTAACACAAACAGGGGGAAACATAAAGACCGGGAAATGCGTACTTGGCCAATCCCGTTTGCGCCCTACTCACCGGGTGTTACCAGAATACCAGGCGTTTTTGCCAACCCAGGATTGTCTTCTGCCGCCAGGGATATTATGATGGGTGGAATAGGACCTGAGATTTCGAGATTCATGCAGGAACATTGAGCAACCATATGAAACAACTTATCGTCAACGCCGACGATTTTGGCCGCTCACCGGGCGTCAACCGGGGCATCATCGACGCACACCGCACCGGCATCGTAACCTCAACGACCGTTATGATTAACCAGCCCGCCGCGCCCGCTGGCCTGGAAGATGCGTTGCAGCGCGCGCCGCACCTGGGCATCGGGCTGCACCTTAACCTGACGTCCGGGCGACCGGTTTCACCCCCCGACACGGTCCCGACGCTGGTCGATGGCGATGGGCAGTTCTACGACATCAGGCGCTGGCCAATTGCCGGGTTACGATTCAACACTGACGAGCTAGCGCACGAGATCACGGCCCAGTTCGAGCGTTTTGTCAGCCTGACCGGTCAGCCGCCCGATCATCTGGACGCGCACCACCACGCGACATACTTACACCCAGCAGCCTTCAAAACCATGCTGGGGCTGGCGGGCCAGTATGCCCTGCCGCTGCGCGCGAGTCGTCTCGAGGCCGGACCGCACGGTTTGCTTGAGGTGCTGCAAGGGTTAGTCCTCGAACAGGCACAGAAGCTGTTCGAACAACTGCGCGCTGTGATCGCCGGCGGGCCACCCCCGTTCTGGCCCGCCCGCTTCGAGACAGGCTTTTATGGGGAACGAGCCACCTTGGGTGACCTGTTGGTGATTCTGACCAATCTGCCAGACAATGGCATCACCGAATTGATGTGCCATCCGGGTTACGTGGACGATGACCTGCGCACCAGCCGCTATGTGGAACAGCGCGAAGCGGAACTCGCGCACCTGACACACGCCGCCACGCGCGAATGTGTCCAATCGGAAGGCATCCAACTGATTACCTTTGGGGATTTGCGACCCTGACAGCGAGAGAGCACCATGAACCACTTGAGCCCAATTGACGATGACCAAAGACAGGACGACGAACTGAGCTACGAGGACCTGGACGATTCCAGCGCCTGGCAGGACCCCGACGGACTGCCCGCGATTGACCTGGACGCGCTGGACGATCCGATTGTACCGGACGGGGAAGCCGCGCCGGATGATACCCCACCGGAGAAAACCGCGCCGCCACTGCGCCAACCGCGTCCCGAAGTCCGTCCACGCCGCGCGATGCAACCGCTGGATATTGACGCGCTGGATGACACGCTCGACGACGAGGGACCCGGCAGCGATGCCGCGCGTGACATTCTCGACCGGCTGGATTCCCAACTCAATTTGCTGAAGGCCCAGGACCTCGCGTCCCCGGCGAAAACCGAGTCCCCCACTCCGCCGGACCAGGACCGGCCTGCTGGCAAACCGACGATCAAGCCGCTCGACATCGACGCGCTGGATGATGCCCTGGACGACGATGATGATGACGCCAGCGACGCCCGCCGCGCCATGCTCGGCCAGTTGGACGCCGAACTCGGCTTGCCCGGCGCAAAGGACCTCGATCCAGCCCCTGAAGATGCGCCTGTTGCGCCACTGGACAAACCCAGACCAACTCTCAAGCCGCTCGACATTGACCAGCTTGACGATGCCCTGGACGATGACGA
>JAADYV010000153.1 GCA_010092855.1 Chloroflexota bacterium
GATGGCGATGGCTACCGGCCTGCGTTCCTGGTGGTGGACCGCGCCGAGACGCTGCGGGTGGTGGCTCATGCTGCTGAGGTAGGCGAGGCGCTAGCGGCCCAGGTGGAGCAAGACTGGCCGCAGATACGCGCCGTTTACCAGGAATTGCGGGCGGATGGTCCTGACCTGGCGGAGTGCGCGTTTGTGCTGGTCGGCTCACAGATTCTGGACGTGGGGTTGCTGCGCGCGCTGGAGGACGAGGGTACGCTGATGCCACCCGCGCCTGCTCGTCCCGGCCCGGACACGCCCGACGCCTGCTACTACTTCTGGATGATCGAAGGGGACTGGACGCATCTAGGCGATTATGGCCGGCGGTCGATGTTGCTGGCCGGAGACTGGACATACTTCACGTTCGGCTCCTACCGCGTGAACGATGTGCCCAATGCGGCACGCAATGCCCTGGACGAGCAGGTGATGGCCGCTGTAGAGTCAGCGGAGTCGCCCGAAGTCGTCGCCGAAGCGCTGCACATCCCGTTGTATAACCGGGCGTTTGTCGCGCGCTGGTCAGAGTTGGCGTTGGAAAAAGCGAAGCGGTTGGTGGGCGTCTACCAGGCACACGCCGACGCGCTGCACACCCTCTACGATTCGCTGCGGGCCAGCGCCTATACACCGTATGGGTTCGGCGAGTTTTTCTGCTGGTACGATCATGTCGCCTATGCTGCTGCGATTGACGCTCTCAACGCTCGCGGCCTGATGGATATTCCCCCGGCGCGCTTCTCGGCGGCGTTGTGGGCGGGGTAGGGTAGTTCGTGCCCGCGATGTTCGGGTCACACGCAGCACACAGAGCACAACAAACGCCGGGCGAGCAAACCCGGCGTTGCGGACTCTGAGGTTGTGCTGGCGTATATGCTCAGTCCATGAACAGGATGTCGAGGAATGTTCCCAGGTTATCCTTACCTTCCAACGTGCTGAGGTTGAAGACCTCGGTATAGCCACAGTTGTGGCACGACACAAACGCGAACCGGTGGTGTTGAATCTCGAACAGGCGCGACAGCCCGGTGCCCGCCATCGCCAGCCGGTCAACTCTGCCGCCCTGTTGGTTGCATTTGGCGCACACGAATTTCTGTGAGAGCAGGTTGTCCAGTTCTTTTCTATTCATTGCATAGCCCCTTCTATACTATACATATTCAGTATAGGGTTACGGGCAGCACGGGAGTTGCCCAATAATTGGGGGCATTCTGCCGCCAGCTGCACCCGTGTTTTTCCCTATCACCAGTAACCAATCACCGCTTTTCACCGAACCCCCCAATCTTGCGGCTGGCGCTCCTGGCCCAGTTTCGTATAATGCAAAATGTGGCATAACGGTTGTAATAGCAGTAAAACGAGTTTGGAGGAGCGTAATTATGGTGAACTTTACGCCACAGATGCCCGGTGTGACCGCAACTGAAGACATCAGCGAGGTTTTCGAGCGCGCGCGAGAGATGGCCAATGCCGGATCGGGCCGCCAGGTGGTGGTCGTGACCCCAGAGCGGCGGATCGTCGGACTGCCCTGTCCCCCGCCGGGATCAGCCTCGGAGCAGATGGTCAAGTCGTTGCAGCAGTTGGCGGCGGCCCAACAGCCGATCAAGGTGTCCATGATCGCCTACACCGACCTGGACGCGCTGCGCACCGACCGCAAACGCGCTATTCCGTCCCTGGGTTACGTGCTGGGCCTGGCCTACCTGGGCCACAACGTGGTGGTGTTCGAGGGACATCCCGGTGCCATGATGGCGGCGTGCAGCGATGCGGACCTGCTGCTGGTGGACGAGGGGATGGTGCCGCACCTGGCCCCCAACTGGCTGGGGCTGGCGGTGCAGGCGATGAACCGCCCGCGCATTATGCAGCTCAACCGCGACCGTTCGATCAAGGAACTGCTGCCGTCGAAGAGCGCACCCCCGCCAGCGTCCAAAACCGGCACCGGCCCGATCCAGCGCCTCAAGTCCAGGCCGCCCGCGCGGGACCGGGCCCCGGCCAAAGCCACGCCACCTCCGCCCCCGGCCCCGCCGATTGATGTTGCCCCGATCCAGCGCGACATGGAAAACGGGGATTTTGATGCAGCGCTGGCCAGGCTCAACGCCGGGATTCAGACCAACCCCGAACAAGCCCAGTTATGGCACTGGCGCGGCACGGTGCGCTGCCTGTTGGGGGACATGGCGGGCGGTGTGGCCGACCTAGACGAAGCGTGCGTGATCGACCCCAATACGCCTGACCCGTTCTATGACCGGGCCGAAGTCAACGTGCGGTTGGGCCGGTTGGAGGACGCCATCAGCGACTACAACCATATCGCCAATCTGGACCCCAACAATCCGCGCCCCTTCTCGCTGCGTGGGTTGCTGATGCTCGAACAGTACGAGGATGGGCCCCAGGCCATCGACGACTTTTCGGAAGCCGTCAAACGCGCGCCGGACAACCCGGATTACGTGATGCAGCGCGGGATGGCGCTGGCCTCAATGCACACCTACGGCCCGGCCATCGACGATTTCAACCGCGCCATCGAAATTGACCCCCAACTGGCGCGCGCCTACTACGAGCGTGGGCTGGTCTACCAGCGCGTTGAGGAGAGCAAGAAAGCCCTGGCCGACTTTATGCAGGCGCTGGAAATCGAGCCGGACAACACCCAGGTGCTGCTGACGGTGGGCAAGCTGCACGACGAAGCGGGCGAGATCAGCGACGCGCTGGATGTGTATGTGCGCTACCTGGAGGCTGCCGCCGAGGATGATCCCCAGGCGCAGGAAATCCGCGAGCGGGTGACCTACCTGGACCAGTTCGAGAACTCGCGGCGGCGCAAGCGACGTCGCAGCCGCTGAGCGGACGGACGGCAAGCACGCGATGACATAGGCAAAACAAACCGGCTGGCGTGCGCAAGGGAGCACATACCAGCCGGGTGATTCTGCTTCGGGGGCGGGCTGTTGGTGCCCAGCGTTCGCCAGCCATCCCCCTACTGCGGGTTAGCGTAGAACCAGGCGCTGACGGCGCGGATGTTGTCCCAGTGGGTGTCGTACTGGCGATCAACGCCATCCCCGCCGATGTAGCGCTCGAAGAAACGCAGCGCCTCCGGATAGCCGCCCAACTGCCCGGTCAGCGGGTGGTCGTCGCCAGGGTAAGTGACCAGTGTCACGTCGCGGCCCGCGTCCTTGAGCGCGTGATACAGCAGCAGCGACTGCGTGACGCTGACCTCGGTGTCCGCTTCCCCGTGCATGAGCAAAATCGGGACCGTGATCAATTCCGGCCAATACACCGCCGAGCGCGCCCGGAACGCCGCCGGATTCTGGTCGGGGGTCGCACCGACCAGCGGCACGTACACGCCCTGCACCACGTCGGGACGGTCATTCGGCCAGCGGAACAGGTCCGCGATGCCGCCCACTGTTGCCGCCACGCGGATATCGCTGCTGCCGCGTAACGTCTGGGTCTTGAGCGCGATATACGTCACCATGCCGCCGCGCGAGCCGCCCATCATGCCAATGCGCCAGGGATCGACGTTGGGCAGGCTGCGCA
>JAADYV010000662.1 GCA_010092855.1 Chloroflexota bacterium
ACATCGCCGTTCTCGACCGCCAGCGCCAGTGTGTCGATGAAGCGGATGTAGTCGTAGGGCACCATGACCATATCGACGCCCGCGTTGATCGAGGTCACAACGGAGAGATAGTAGTCATCGGACGCGATCTGGTCCACACCGGCCCAGTCGGAGATGATGAAGCCTTCGAAGCCGAACTCGCCCTTGAGCACGTCGGTGATCAGGTACTGCTGGCCGTGCATCTTCATCCCGCCCCAACTGGAGAACGAGATCATGACGTTCTGGGCACCGGCGTCAACGGCGGCCTGGTAAGGCGGCAGGTGGATGGCGCGCAGCGTGTCTTCGTCCACGTCGGTCACGCCCTGGTCAATGTCGTAGTCGCCGGACCCCGTGCCCCAGACGGCACCCCCGTCGCCAACGAAGTGCTTGGGCGTGGCCAGCACCGTGAGCGGGTCGGCCAGCGAGTCGCCTTGCAACCCTTCGACGCAGGCCACCGACAATTCGGTGACGAGGTCGGTGTCTTCGCCGTAGCCTTCATAATAGCGGCCCCAGCGCGCATCTTGCAGCACCGCCAGCACCGGCGCGAAGTTCCAGTGGGTGCCGGTGGCGACCATTTCGAGCGCCGTGATGCGGCAGATTTCTTCGACCAGTTCGGCGTTCCGAGTCGCGCCCAGGCCAATGTTATGCGGGAAGATCACCGCGCCGTAGACGTTGTTGTGCCCGTGTACGGCGTCCACACCGTAGATCAGCGGAATGCCCAGGCGGGTCTCCAGCGCATACTGCTGGTAGCCGTCGGTCATCGCGGCCCAGGCAGCGGGCGTGTTGACATCCGGCGCGCCGCCACCGCCACTCAAGATGCTGCCGATGGCCTCGTTGGTGATATCTTCGGGCACGATGCTGCCGTTCTCGACCTGTGTCATCTGGCCGATCTTTTCGTACAGCGACATGCGCGCCAGCAGGTCCTCGACGCGGGCGTCCACCGGCTGGGTGGGGTCGAGATAGAGCGCGTCGGCCTCGACTTCGGGCAGTTCCTCGCGGTCACGCCCGGCGTCTGCATCGGGCAGCGGCGGCACGTCTTCACGCCCGATCTCGTAGAAGATCAGGAAGCCAAACACACTGGGATTCTGGTAGGACTGGTCGGACGTATCGAACACCGACCAGATCAGCTTGGTATCGCGGTTGGTTTCACGCGCGGCGTTGAGATGTACCTGGAAGCCCAACGCCTGCCCGTGCTCGACCGTGATGTCCCACACGTCATTTTGCAGCGGCACCGAGACTTCCATCGCGTAGCCGGTTTCGGTTTCGACCACCACCGGCACCGCGCTAACGGTCGTCCCGTTGACCCCGCTGATGATCACCTCGTCCGGCCCCAGGTCCTTGTTCATGGCCGGGATCGTGATCTGGGCCGCGCCTTCGGTATAGGAGCGCAGCCCCAGGTTGCCAGTCGCGTTGAGGTAGAACTCAACCGAGTCTTCGTTCCAGTAGTCCGCGCCGTGTGTACCGCTGATGATGGTACTGTCGATGACATCCGCCATCAGGTAAAGATAGGTGTCGTCGGCAGCAACGGCAAATTCAATTCCGGGATCGCCGCCGTCGGACATGGTGACGCGCGGCACGCCAGCCCAGTCGCTCAGGTCGCCGTCCAGCGTGATGGGCAGCGTGAACGGCGCATAGTATGAGACGCCCGGCTCGCCATCAGGGGCCAGCAAGTCTCCGTCCTGGGCCACGCTGCGGTTGACGGTCACCGGCAGCACGGTCGACACAACGAGCATCAATACGCTCAGCAGCACCAAACTCCGTTTTTTCACTGTAGATTCTCCTTGCAAAACTAATACTTGCCTACGAAATGTATGATGAAGCAGAAAAGCAAAACGGGAAAACCTGGAGCGACCCACCTCCTTCGTGTTGCGTTACGCAGCACAAGTTCTCTTGTCGAATTGGCGTGATATCTCCGCCCCCAGAGAGCATTCTCAAATGGTCAAATCCCGCGCCCGTCCCCGCCGACACGATTCTGGCTTACGGCACGCGGGAACCCGCCCCGCAACTGGCGCGGATCACCAGCTCGGTCGGCAGGATGGTGTGGCGCGCTGGCTCCAGCCCGTTGGCCAGCACATCGATCAGTGTTTCCACGGCAATGGTGCCCAGGCGGTGCACGGGCTGGCGCACGGTGGTCAAGGGTGGGTTGGCGTTAGCGGCGGGCGGCAGGTCGTCAAAGCTCACCAGTGCGATATCGCCGGGCACCGTCAGCTTCGCCTCGCGGATGGCTTGCAGCGCACCGGTCGCCATCGAGTCGTTGGCCACGAAAACAGCGTCAGGCTCCGCCGGGAGCAACTGCAACATAGCCTGGTAGCCGCTCTCTCGCGAAAAATCGCCCACCGCAACGAGGTCCTTCTCCAGTGCCACCGCGTGGTCTGCCAGAGCGTCACAGTAACCCTGGTAGCGATCCAGCCCGGTGGTGGTGTTCATCAATGCCGCGATCATGGCAATGCGCCGGTAGCCGAGATTGATGAGGTGGTCGGTGGCGATATATGCACCGCCCACATTATCGACGTTGACGTAGTTGATGTGTTCGATGTGGGTGTGTGGTCGGCCAATGTAGACAAACGGGATTTCGCGCTCGACGATTTCCAGGAAGTAGGGGTTATCGATTTCCTCCGCCGTGACGATCAACCCGTCCACCAACCCGGACCCTATCGCGCGCCGGTAGACCTGCTCTTCTTCTTCGCGCGTATGGAACAGGAACAGCGACAGCGTCTGGCCGTTGGCGTTGCTGGCCTGGGCGATGCTCTGGATCAAGCCAGGATAATACGGGTCGGTGAACAGCGACTGTGCGACACAGGGAATGATCAGACCCAGGATGTTGGTGCGGCGCGAGGCCAGCGAGCGCGCGACCAGGTTGGGTTGGTAGCCGAGTTGGGCAATCGCTTGCTCTACCCGCACACGCAGTTCGGGTGTCACGGTGTCGGGCGTATTGATCACGCGCGAGACGGTCGCGCGCGAAACACCCGCAGCCTGGGCAACATCTTCTAACGTGGGTTTTTTCATGACAAGTTAACGTAACAATTTAGTTTGCTGAGAGCGCTCTCAGCACCGGTCTAAAAGAAGACCTCTGGTACCGAGGCCGACACATGTTGGCTGACAAAACTCACTCTTCACAGGACGGAGAGAGCGCTCTCACGCCTGTCTTTAGAGTAGCAAGTTTTGGCGGTGGCGTCAAGCAAATGATGCGCGTATGGCCCGGTACTCTGGACGACACCGTCCCGGTAGCGGGTCTGAGCGCGCCGGGCGTGGATGCCCACGTCGGCGAGTTGTACCTGGCCGACATCAGCGTTCCTCCGGCGCTGCACGCCAGTCCCGCGCTGGGCCTAAACGTGCCGCCCATCCTCGCGGCGAGTGATATCGTGCGA
>JAADYV010000154.1 GCA_010092855.1 Chloroflexota bacterium
TCCCACGGCAGCCCGACGAAAACGCGAGACAGAACATAGATGTCTTGCTCGGAAAGACGATCAGCAGGGGCACGGCCAGCCATTATGCCTGCTCCTTGCTGCTGTCATCCCGTTGTGTGGTGGAGATAGGTGGGGCACGTGTACGCTCCTTTGACTCGTGCGTTCAATGAGTCCAGCGTAACACACGCGGGTTCGGAATGATGTGGAATATTCTACATTCGGATATGTCAAATTTCCACATCTCCGTGTGGAATTTTCGACATCGATATTAATTTATTTTGAACATAAAACAGAAAGGAAGATACTAGCTTTCGCTGCAAGCCGAGAAGATGAATTCCTTGCGAGAAAACGGCAAACCTAAAGGGGATTCCAGAGGGACATCAGGGCAAATGCAGCGAGAACAGATGAGGCGCTGACAACCATACCCAGTCCAACCTGCGCCAGGGTGTGATTACCGGTCACCATCCGCGCCCATGCAGTGGCTATCACCACACCGGCTGCCGCAGCAATCGCGGGCAGTGTGACAAGTTCGCCCATCAGGATCAGGGCCATAACTATCCCGCTGACTACCGCGACGTGAATCGAAATCTTGGTGAAGCGCATGTTGATGAAGGCTTGCAGCGGCACCCAGACACACAGTGACAACAGGGAAAACACCAGCCGCTGCGGAGCATCCAACAACACGGCCAGAATCGCACACGCAACCATGCTCAACCAGAAGATCAGGTAGATGAGATGGCGCGCTTCCCGTTGGTAGGTATGGCGTCCCTGGCGACGAACATATCGAAGCAGCACAAACGCCGGAACGAGGATAACCAGGGCGATCAGCACCAACCACCCTATTGCTTCTCCGGGTTCCGCCTTCTTGAGCACGATTACCAGTGCCGGGAGAAACACCACGAGCGGATGCGTGACAACACTGATGAGATAGCCTAGCTTGTTACGATTGTGAGGGATGGGATCGGTCATACACTTATCCGGCTCAGTGCCACCACCAGGTCATCATAAGCAAGATGAGAGGGCAAAAGAGCGGCAATCTTGCGATACAGCAGATGTTCGTCCGGGTCTTCGGCACGCAAGTGGCGATAGTAGTCCAGGATGTTGATAACTGCTACATACGTGGCGATTTCGACGTACTGGGAACGAAGCGCCTGCCGCCAGGCCAGCGGTTCGCGCTCAAAGCCAACCCGCTCATCGAGAAAACACTCCAGCGATGCAATCCGGAGATAGCGATACAGGTGCAGTGGCAGCAATAGTACTCTGAGCCGTTTATGCGGCAGCAGCATGACCATCAGGCATACGGCCCCGATTGCCACGCGCGGCACACAATCAGGACCCGGATTTACGTGACCGGTGATAAGAATCGGCGGAATGAACAACGTCGCTGCCACCGCTCCCGCTGCATAGGCCAAAAAAGAAACGATAACCGCAGCATGTTTGACCCGCATCGGCCTCACCGTTTCACGTCGAAACATACCGACATTGATCGGGATCAGCATGAAAATCAGTAGAAGTAGAACATAAAATTCCAACAATAGCCGCATACCGTACTGCGCTTGTTGCCGGGTGACTGCTCCGTTGACGCTGGCGGCCAGGACCAGGCATAGCCCTAACCCAACCACTCCGGCAGCCCCAACCAACTTCGGATGTGATCTCCGTGTGCCTTCCTCCTCTGACGTTTCCACCAGTTTGAGGACGGCGATCGCATACACAACGGCTGCGCCAAGCGTACTCAACGCATTCAGCCAGAACGTGACCGGCTGACCACCAAACTGCGCATCGATGATGGCCTCAACCGGCGGGCTGCGGAAAGTAAACACGAGCGCGATGAAAATGAAGATGATCCAGGCCCGAAAAGCAAAACGGTTGACACGCCGCTCATGTCGAAAACCCCGCCAGATCGCTCCAATCACCCCCAACCAGATTAGTAATGCCAGTGCCAAATCAACCATGGTAGCCCAGGTTGCGCGTGTACCGTTCAATCGCGCTGATGCTGCTGGTCGGACGGGCCAGTTCGTCCAACCGATCGGCGAACATGATCTTGCGCTGAAGTTCCCGCACAAACATCTCTGCTTCTCGCTCATCATCGGGTCGCACCGGCTCTACCAGCCGGAACTGACCGCGCATTTGTACGATGGAAATCCCATTTAGCTTTGCCAGCAGTTCCGGCGGCAGAATCTCAGGGATTGGGTAGCAGGGATGATCGAGCAAAATGTGGCCGATTTCGTGCAAGACATTATGCACCTGATGTAGTGGATGGTCGTTCCAGTTGTAGAGGACATAGTCAGCATGAGGCACCTGCAGCCAGATACCATGTATCTCTTCCTCCAGGGGAATGGCTTGCAGGATGATGGGACGCTGGCGGAGCTTGACCAGATATGCGATGAAATGCGGGAGGGTGAATTCCGAAAACTCGTAGTTCAGTCCTTGGATTACCTCTAATATACGTCGTTGTTGGTGATCGCTCATCTTCTACACTCTGATGGTTGCACGCAGCTAGACGGTGCAAATAGCGCTTACGCATTCACAGGCACAAGCCATACGCTAAGCTCACACGACGAATCTCTGGCAGTTATTGCGCCCGGCCTCCGCTCATTCCA
>JAADYV010000155.1 GCA_010092855.1 Chloroflexota bacterium
CGGCAGAACAGATCGCGCTGGAAATGGACTTCCTCGCCGAAGACGAGGTCAAAACCATTCGGGATGCGTGGGAAAGCGAAGACAAAATTGATGCCGCCCTGGCGCGCAAGCTGCGGCGTGCAGCGAACAAGGTCCGGCGGATTTTGCGCATCTCGCAAGAACCGATGTCGCTGGAGATGCCGGTCGGCCAGGAAGACTCCAGCCTATTAGGGGATTTCATCGAAGACGACAAGATTCCCGGCCCGGTGGATGCTGCGGCGCGCCAACTGCTTAAAGAGCAAATCCGGGGGGCGCTGGCAGTGCTGAATGCGCGCGAACGTGAAGTGCTCGAAATGCGCTTTGGTCTCAGCGATGGCCAGGAACATACCCTCGAAGAAGTGGGCCGTCACTTTGGCGTGACTCGTGAGCGAATTCGCCAGATCGAAGCGAAAGCACTGCGCAAACTGCGCCATCCCAACCGCAGTCATCCTCTACGCGACTATCTCGAACTATAGGCGAGGTCCTGGATAGGTTAGGCCGAGTAGACGCCGCGCCACTCATTGGCTGGCTGCTCGGCCTGCGGCATTTTGCAGTATGTGTTTGTTGATCAACCGACCCTTCCACCTCCGTATAACCTCACGAGAACATACCCAGACCACACACGGAGATATTGCGGAATGAAAATCCGTCCCTTCATCCTTGTCTTGCTGTTGTTGTTGGGTTTGACAGCGTGCTCGAAAGCTGGTTCCGAGTCGTCGGCGACGCCCAACCAGTCGACCCGACTCACCGCCGAAGCGTTGTTTGTGCCCACCGATACCCCTGTGCAGGTGACTGCGACGCCACGATCAACGGAGGTCGAAGCGGCGTTGGAAGACTCCATAACCTGGATGCAAAAAGCCGTGCGAGAACGCGACTATGAGGCCTATATGGCTTATGTATGGGATGGGGATCCGGTCTTCTGGACCGAACAGTCACGCTGGGCACGCGACTGGGAAGACAATCCGCTGGCGGCATTTGAGATGCGGCTGTCCAGAATCCAGGCGTTGTCGGACGATACGGCCATTGCGCGTCTGACCATTGAATGGAAGCAAGAGAACCAGGACCTAGCGAGTGGGGCGACTGCTTCAGTGGTGTTTCATCGTGAGGGTGAGCGGTGGCTATATGGTGGTGAGTACTGGGAAACCGTTGATTTGGCCGATGGGCAAATCCGGCTTTTCTATTTTGCCAACGAACTCACCGATAACCGGGGCGCAGCAGAGAATGTCCAGGAGTACCTGCCCAACATCTACACGCGGCTCACGACCGAATTCGACTATTCTCCCCAACAACCTGCCTATCTAAAGCTGTACGATTTGCCGGTGACGCTTCAGACCTTCACCCGCATGTCGAAGCAGGGAATCAATACGTGGAACGAACCGGGTGAAGCGATCAAAATGACACTGATCAACACCAACACCGCACCACGAGAGCAACATGTTGCCCGGGAATATACGCGTTTTATGCTGTTTGATATGACAGTGGGCTCGCGCGAAAACATCCCCTGGTGGCTAGAAGCCGGGATCGTGGAATTTGGGGCAGTGGTGCGGTTTGATGAACAAAACTCGATGATCAACTATACGGCGGGCTTGACGACGGCACGTGAGAATGACACCAACCAGTTACTCGATTGGACCGCGCTGGGAGAGACGCCCGATTGGACCCAGTACGAACCGGAAGATGTGAGTATCCAGGGCTTTACCCTGATCCGGTACATCACGGATGAATTTGGTTCCGAACAGCGGAATGCCTGGATTCAAGCGATTGCTGCGGGCACGGCACTGGACGATGCCACGCAGACACACCTGGGCATCAGTTTTGGGCGTCTGAACACTGGGTGGCGTGACTGGTTAGCGGAACGAGCTTAATTGACTCTCAAGCGAACCCATACTCCTCTTTTGCCCGGTGAGGTGTTACAATAGCGCGCTGGCACCATCTCACCGGGTAGTGTATTTATGGCGAATGAACGACGATACTACGCAGACTCGTATACAACACACTTCGACGCACACGTGATCGAAACCACGCACTACAACGGCCTCCCGGCAGTTGTTCTCGACCAGACCTACTTTTACCCCACCAGCGGTGGGCAGCCACATGATACTGGCGTGCTAAACGACACGCCCGTCAGCGAAGTTGCTGTGCGGGAAGATGACGGTGCGGTGGTGCATATGCTGGAAGGGGAATTGGCTGTTGAGCGCGTAACCGGCCAGATTAACTGGGCGCGGCGCTTGGACCACATGCAGCATCACACCGGGCAGCATATTCTTTCCCAGGCCTTCATTCAGGTGGCCAGAGCACATACCATCGGATTCCATATGAGCCCCGATAGCATCACCATCGATCTGGACCAGGCCAACCTGGAGGCCGGTGTGGTGGATGCTGCTGAGGACCTGGCCAACCGTGTTGTGAACGAGAATCGCCCGGTTCGCGCCTGGTTCCCCACGCCGGAGGAACTGGCGACGCTTCAACTGCGCAAGGTACCTGATGTCGACGGTACACTGCGCGTAGTGGACATCGGCGGTTTTGATACCAATGCCTGTGGGGGCACGCATGTTGCACACACGGGCGAAATCGGCATCATCAAAGTACTGCGTGTTGAGCGACGCGGCGAAGCGCTGCGGGTGGAGTTTCGCTGTGGGACGCGCGCGCTGCAAGACTATCGTACCAAGAATAACTTGCTCCAGCAGTTGTCCGCAGAATTGACCACCAGCTACCATGACATCCCTACCAGCCTGAACCGACTGCGCGATGAGAACAAAAGCCTGAACCGCGAACTTCGTGTGCTTCGCAAGGCCATGCTCGAACATGAGGTTCAGGCCATGTGGAAAGCCGCTGACCACTCGGGCGCGTCTGCCCTGGTTGCCCAGGTGTTCGACGGGCGAGATGCTGGCGAGGTCCGGGGGTTGGTTCAGCAATTGATCGAACACCCGTCGACGGTGGTGATTTGCGCCATAGCGGGCGAAAAAGCGCACCTGATCACGGCGCGTTCGGACGATCTGCCGTATGACATGGTCGTTGCTTTAAAACGTGGGCTGGCGGTCTGGGGTATCGAGCGCGGGGGCGGACGGCCTTCGTTTGCCCAGGGTGGTGGTACACCGGCGTCGCTGGACGATGCCCAAAAAGCAATCGAGGCTGCCATCGCCGCAATTCGTTCAACAGAAAGTTAGGGAATATATTGTGCAAGAGTTAGCTCCTGGGGTTTTTGTCGAAACTGGCTTCCGACGGGTCAACGTTGGCGCTATCTTGACCGACGATGGATTCGTCTTGATCGATACCCCTCCCTACCCCGAAGATGCGCTGCGTTGGCGTCGTATGCTGGAACTGGAAGCCGCTCTACCCATTCTGGCCATTGTGAATACTGATTTCCATCGAGACCGGGTGCTGGGCAACTGCTGGTTCGATGCGGGCGTGATCGTGGGACACGACGAAACCATTGAGCATCTGAAAAACCTGCCGTCGTCGTATGTTGACTCTGCCGTTGAAGCTCTGACAGCGGGGAATCCCCTGGAGCGCAGCGCCTTTGCCGGAGCACGGTTATGTCTGCCATCGCTGGGGTTTTCCCACCGTATGCAGCTACGCTTTGGCCGTCGCCCCATTCCTTTGCTGGCGATGCCTGGTCCGACCCTGGGCAGCCTGTGGATTCACTTGCCGGAGCACCGGTTGGTATTTGCCGGAGACGCCGTCGTTGTCGATCAGCATCCATACATCTCCAGCTCGACCACCAAGCAGTGGCTGGAAAGCCTGACGATTCTGCGGCGGATTCGCTTTCCGGTAGAAACTATCGTGCCGGGACGTGGCCCCCTCGTCGGCAAGAATGCGACCGAACCTCTCTCCAACTATCTGCGGCTGGCACGCCGCCGCGTACACAGCCTTTACCGGGCAGGTCGCCCGCGTGCCGATACCTCTGCACTAGTTTCGGAATTGATTGAGTTTTTCCCCTACCAGCAAGATGATACTGAGCGCGTTCAACGGCGAATTAAAAGCGGCCTGGATCGGATATATGAAGAGTTCAAGTCTGGCGACAAATCTAACAACGCGGGGCGATAATTAACGTTTACGTTACGCATCAAAAAAAGACCAGTAATATACTGTAGTAGGGTCGTGGTTTAGGGTATAATCTGTTTACCATAAATGCTGGTGCAGCGGCAAAGCCTGACTGCGGAGGAAAGGCCGCAAAGGTAAAACGGAATGGAAGCCACGGTAATTCTGTTTGTTGAAGACAATGAGGACCTGCGCGAAAACGCGGCGTTAGTGTTGGGTCTGGAGGGGTATGAAGTCCAGGTGGCGCGGGATGGCCAAGAGGCGTTGGATATGCTGGAAACCGGCATGATCCCGAACCTGATCGTGAGTGACATCATGATGCCGCGCATGGATGGCTACGAGTTTTTCGAAGCTGTTCGCCAAAAACCGCAGCTCAAAGGGGTTCCATTTATCTTTCTGACCGCACGCGGATCGCGCCAGGATATCTCGACCGGGCGGCTGTTGGGTGCGGATGATTATCTGGTGAAGCCGTTTGATCCGGAAGAGTTCTTGATCGCGATTCAGAACAAACTCCAGCGCGTAGCCGATATGCGCGCCCAGGTGGCCGAAAGCCTGAACGATGCCCGCCGGGTATTGGTGCAACTGCTCTCGCACGAACTACGCACGCCACTCACATATGTCACGGGGGGCTTTGCGTTGTTGGCCGAAGAATTAGAAGTCATCCAGGGACCAGCGACGAGTGATGATATTCGCATTAGCCTGGACCTGATTCAGAGCGGTACCCAGCGCCTGAACCGTCTTGCAGAACAAATGGTATTGTACTCGGAGCTCATCAGCGGGTATATCGGGCAGCAAGTCAAAACCGCGGGCGAACCACTGGGACTGGATGAAGTCGCTGTGGATGCCATAGCAGCGCTGAACCATTTTGCCCAGGAGCAAGACGTACGCATTCAACATACGTACTCGGAAAGCGAACCCGTCATTGTGCACGGTGTAAAAGATCTGCTGGTGACGGCCTTTACGGAGATCATCCGCAACGCGATCCAGCATTCTTCAGAACAGTCGAAAATCGAGTTGGTGATAGACATAGAGGGAAGTTTTGGACGGTTTGCGGTCATTGATCATGGCCAGGGCATACGTCCGGAAGACCAGCTTAACATCTGGGATGTTATGGTACAGTCGGAACGCAATCGCACCGAACAACAAGGGTTGGGGATGGGCTTACCGATCGTAAAGGGGATTACGACAGCGCATGGCGGCGATGTCGCGCTTTATAGTACCCACGGAGAAGGTACCGAGGTAATTATGCGCATCCCGCTAGCCGACCAGGTGGCTGACTGATGCTAGAAGCCCAACGTTGCGCCCCCGTCCACGATAATCGTTTGACCTCGAATCATAAACGCTGCTGGCGAGCACAAAAACGCTACCACCCCCGCAATATCATCCGCTGACAATAACCTGCCCGCCGGGGTACGTTCCAGGGCGTAGGCAAAGCGCTGTTCGAACTGCTCGCGCATACTGGGGAAATGCTGCAGCGCATCGGTTTCGACTATCCCCGCCGAGATAGCATTGACGGCGATATTCATCGGAGCGAGTTCAACAGCCAGGTAGCGGGTCACAGCTTCCAGCGCGGCCTTTGAAGCCCCGACCACAACGTATTCGGGCAGCACCCGCTGCGATCCCAGGCTGGAAATATTCACAATAGCCCCACCGCCGCGTGCCGCCATGCTGGGCGCAGCACGTTGTGCCAGGAAGAGTGCGGCACGGGCATTGATGTTAAGCGTCCAATCCCAGCCCTTGATGCGCTGCTCCATCACGGGCCGGTTGTAACCTGATGCCGCGTTGTGGACCAGGATATCTACACCGCCAAATGCCCGGATGGCCGTATTAACGAGGCGCTCAATATCTTCCGGTTTGCCCATGTCCGCGCGCACAACGTGCACATGCCGGCCCAGGTCCGCGATTTGCCGGGCCGTTTCTTCCGCCGCGTCGCGGTTGCGAAAGTAGTTGAGGACCACGTCGGCACCCTCACGGGCAAACCGCAGCGCAATCGTCTTGCCAATCCCGCGGCTGCTGCCTGTCACCAGGGCTACCCTGTTTGCAAAATGGTCTGTCATAGCGCGCTCACAGTTCTCTCAGCGGCTGAATCTCGACCCGGTCTAAGGCCAGCCACTGTTGTTTGTCGACGTTCAGCAGCCCGAACCGGAAGCGACCCTGGGGGGTCACAACTGCATATTGGTTGTCGATCCAGGCAATGAATCCCAGTGGTCCCTTTGGTGAACGTGTGGTGGTGTGCACAACTTGCCCATCCACGCGAAAGACTGCGCCATCTACCAACCAGTCCAGTTCGTAGGTGTGCGGCTGTGCCAGGCTGGCCGGCAGTTCTGTCTCAGATACACCCAGTGCCCATTGACCCACTGGCCATAACCGGCGGTACAGCGCCGGAATCCGCATTAGGAGGAAGCCAACTGGTGCCAAAGGGAGCAATGCGAAAAACGGGAGGCGCGTGGCATCGATCTGGGCGGCCTTCCAGCCATAGCCCGGCACGTCGCGGCTCAGCGCCATGTTGTTGGGCGGCGATGCAGCGAAAAACCAGATGGCGCGTGGTAGACGTGGTACGCCGCGCTGAAGTGGAACAAACGGTTCGTTCCAGAAACCAAAACCGGCGGTGCCACGTAGCTGGTCGCCGGATTGAGACGCCCAGGCGCGCACGGTCAGGCGCAGCGGTGGGTGCCAGGGAAAATCCCGGCGAGGTAGTCCCTGGTAATCGGAGATTTGCGCATCGCTGTATGTGGTGTCATCTGTCGGCGGCAGCACACAGCGCAGCGTCTGGTCGACATATTCCAGCGCCCCACTGCCGATAGTCAACGGCTTCCAGTGTGCGTGCAGCGTTTCCGCGTCGAACGTATCCGTTATCCCAACCCCGGTTTGTGTCATGATTTGACCAATCTGCCAGACTTGAGCTATGTCACGTCCTCTAAGTGCGCCCACAACGTGCGGCGGAAGGCGTCCGGTTTTTCGCGGTGAACCGGGTGTCCGCAGTTGAACATGACCAGACGCGCGTTGGGCGCACGCTCCACCAGTTGGCGACCCGCCTGCTCCGGATTGAGCGGGTCGTGCCGTCCCAGCATCATCAGCAGCCGGCAGGTGATGGCGTGGGCCTGGTCCCGGCTAACATTTCCACCGCTGTCGATAATCTGCTTGACGGCAGTGATCCAGCTCAGGATCATGCCCTCAATATAGTCCGCTCCGTGCAGCGTGCGCAATTCGTCGCTGACCCAGGTGGGCGGCCAATAGCTTTGGACGTGCGCGCGGATGTCTGGCGGAAAGTAGCCGACTGCGCCCCACGTGGCCACTGAACGCACTAAGCCAGGCTGCAAAATGGGCAACAGGAGCGCCACTTCGCCCCCGTCGCTGTACCCGACGATATGTACCTGATCCACACCCAGCGCATCCAGCCAGGCGACAATGTCCTCGGCGTCGCGCTGGTAAAACTTGCGCGTATATTTGCGCGGCTTGGGCCCAGACCGGCCATATCCACGCCGCGATGGAGCCAGTACCCGGAAGTGAGGCCGCAGCCACTCGATCTCCGGACCGAATTCGGAATCCCAGGTGCCAAGCCAGCCATGCAGCAAAACCAGGACCGGCTTGTTTTCGCCGCCTGTGTCGCCGTAGTCCAGCGTGGCACCGTTCACTTCACAGGTGGGCATCGGCGCACCAGTTATTCCGAAGACTTGCAGCCGAGTTTTTGTAGCTCAGTGCGTAAGTCCAACTCCGGTCGGAACAGGATAGTGTGAATGCCCAGCGGCTGTGCGCCCCGGATATTCACGTAGGAATCGTCGATGAATACTGTCTCCAACGGCCCGACTTCCAACGTGTGCAGCGCTATCCGGTAGGCCGTGCTATCCGGCTTCATGACGCCAGTCTTGGCCGACACCAGCACATGATCAAACAGGTCCGCGATTTCGAGCATTTGTAGCCGGGCGTCGAATTGCAGGCTTTCGTTGCATAACAGAGCCACCTGGCAGCCTTGTTCGCGCAGTTCGCGGATCAGGTCTAGCAGGCGGAAATCCAGCCGGTCGCCGCTGAAGTAATCTGCACGGATAGCGGGGATATTGTCGGGAGTGGTATACAGCAGTTCGGCGACCCCTTTCCAGTAAGCATCATACGAAATGCGCCCCAACTGCGCTTGAATCCAGATGTCGCTGTGGTGGACGGCGCGTTCTACGCTGCCATTGGGTAATCCAAGCTGTTGATCCCAGCTTTGTCGCCCGCTGCGATCTTCCGTGCGAATTAGAACTCCATCAAAGTCAAAGAGGACAGCTTTAATCATGAACCCTTTTGTGTTAGATTGTATGTGTTAGATCGTAGAAGTGATGGATGATTAATGATACCACACGGATAGAGAATCGGGCGTAGTGTAAAGTGACAACTGCTACTCAGACTTCACAATCTCCAAAAACTGCAAAACATCGCAAGCTGCGCTTCTATGATCGTTGGTGGATTTTGGCCAACGCTATGACCGATGGCCTGGTGGGTGATATCTACCGGGCAGTGGACCGGTTTGGGCGTTATGGTTTGCACGCTTCCGCCGCAATGGGCTATTACGCGGTTTTTTCGCTGTTCCCGCTGCTGATCCTGCTGATTATTACCATCGGTACGGTTTTGGGGCCAGCCGCCGCGCATAACCAGATTGATGGCATTCTGCGCATATTTGTGCCAGCCTCGACTGCCACCTTTCTGGAAGAGTCCATCGCCACCGCGTTGGAACAGCGGAGTTCGTTCGGGATCGTGGCTACCATTACCCTCACGTGGTCTTCGCTCAGCTTCTTCTCGAACCTGTCAACGGCGCTCAACCGGGCCTTTGGTTCAGAAAAACCTCGCAACACGCTGCACAAACGCTTTATGGGTCTGCTCATTTTCGTGGCGGTGGCGTTGCTGCTGTTTGCGTCGCTGGCGACCACGGCGATCTTTGGTGTGATCGACCTGCTGATCTTCTCCAATCAATCGTCCTGGTTGACAATGGGAGCGTTGTTGATTCCCGTAAGCCTGAACGTGTCGCTGTTTGCATTTCTATATCGGTTCATTCCGGCGCGCACGGTGCGCTGGGACGCGATCTGGATTGCTGCGTTTGTGGGGGGTGTGATCTGGGAGGTGGCCAAACGCGGGTTTACGTGGTACCTCGATAACCTGACCTCGTATAGCTGGTTGTATGGCTCGGTGGCCACCGTGATCGTGTTGATGTTGTGGGCCTATCTTAGTGGAGGGCTCATCATTCTGGGTGGCGAAATCTGCGTGGCGCTGGATGATTGGATGAGTCGTCGTTCTGTAGACAACCTCGACGTACCCCCTATCGCACCTGCCCCCAAATCGGAATAAGCTGTCCTACCGGATTCCCCCGTCCGTCAACTCGCGGCGAGGAACGTACATAACTGGCAGTGGCAGCCAGCAGTTAGCGAAAGATAACTGCCGACTGCCACCGATAAGTTGATTAATCCCGGACCAGCACATAGACCAACCCCCGGCCATCCGGGTCGAATGGCTGTCCGTCGAAGGTGCTGTACCGTTCCCAGACGTTCAAGCCCACCTGTCGGAACATGGTTTCCATCTCGCACAGCGTCGGCCACCATGTCTGCCGGCGATATTCGTGCCGCTTGTGTTCTGGCCCAAAAACAACGGTCTGGGTCTGGTTGATGCGGCTGTGCTGGTCGAAGCGCTGGCGATAGATGGCCGCGCCACCCTCCCACTCATCCCAACTCTGGGAACGGGCTGGCAGATCGGCCTGCCAGTCCTGCGTACCGCACAACAGCCGCCCGCCAGGACGCAGCAGGTTAGCTACGTTCCACAGCACGTCGAGCGTGCGCTCGCGGTTGGCGAACCAGGTCATTAGGTTGTCGCAGAACTGGACGACGGCTTCGAACGGTCCACGCAGCGGCATATCAGCCACGTCGGCTTCAACCCAGTTGATGTGCAGGCCGTGCCGCCGCGCGTAGTAACGCGCCAGCATCAGCAAGTCGTGCGACAGGTCCAGCCCGGTCACGCGCAATCCGTATCTGGCTAGCGGGATGCTGTGCCGACCCCAACCGCATCCCAGGTCCAGGACCGGGTCGTCGGGCCGCAAATCGAGCTGTGTAACCGCGAATTGAACTTCAGTGTCCGTATCCTGTGCCCATGCGTCTGGCATATTGCCGGTCAGAATCTGGCGGGCCCACCCCGCCGCGATCTGGCGATACCAGGCATTGTTTTCGATGTGACTAGTCGTCGTGTGTAACATGACTAGGGTTCTCCTTCAGATCAACACGGGCTGGCAACGGATCCACGCAAGCGTTACCCGTTGCGTTTTAACTTGCCCGTTCGTTTCGTGTAACGTTCTGCGCGCTGGAACAGGTAGATGCCCAGCGGCAGCATCATGATGCCCATCAACAACAAGGGCGGGACATAACTCATCGGGCTGTTGTCCACCGTGCCGGGCAGCAGCGCCGAGCGCATCCCTTCCAGCACATAGGTGGCGGGCGAAATCTTGGCCAGGACCTGCAACCACTTCGGCAGCACGCTGATCGGGTAGCAGATGCCGGAAACGAGCAGGAAAAACGCCTGCACGATGTTTGTCATCTGCGCGCCGCGTTCCGGGTAGAGCAGCGGCAAAATCGACGCCACCATGCCTACCCCGACGAACGAGATGCTGCCCACGATCAACACAACTGCTGCGCTCAGGAAATCCGCATCGTGGAATTCCAGCTTAAAGAAAGCAGCCACGACCAGCGCAATGATCAGGGTGAAGACCAGGCTGTAGATAATCGCGAAGATGGTCTGCCCCAACATCTGGTTCAGGCGGCGGACCGGGGCCATGAAGGTGTACTCAATCGTGCCCTCCCAGCGTTCCCACGCGATCATCTCGCTGATGTTGTTAAAGATGCTGGCCAGAAAACGCCACACCAGCGTCCCGATCAACAGGTAGGTGATCAAGAAGTTGGTGTCGATGGCTGTTTCGCCGGTGATCTCGCCTGCACCGGCCCCGATAAACGTTACTGACAGCGCGTTGGCGATGGAATAGGCCAGCCATACGACCTCCCAGCCCCAATAGCGCTTGCTCAAGTTCATGTTGCGCGCCACAAAAGCATACGATTGGCGCATTTCGAGTCGAAGGGTTTGCAACATCGTTTTGTTCCCTCCCCTATGCCAGGACCTTTTCCGGCTCGAAGTCGGACAGGTCATCTTCTTGTTTGACGAGTTCTTTGCCGGTTAGCTCCATGAACACATCCTCTAACGTTGGAGCGCGTCCGTTGCGGTTCACGAGCTGCTTCAGTCCAGTCGGTGTATCCAGTGCTACGACCTTACCCTCGTCCAGAATGGCGATCTGGTCACACAAGGCGTCGGCTTCATTCATGTCATGTGTGGTAATTAAGATCGTTGCATCGTGTGTATCACGCAGCTCGTTAACAAACGACTGCACTTCCAGCTTGGAGCGCGGGTCGAGACCGGTGGTTGGCTCGTCGAGCAGCAGCAGGATCGGTTGCGACAGGAATGCGCGTGCAATAGCGACCTTCTGCTGCATGCCCCGGCTCATGTCTTCCATCGGGCTGTTGTAGCTGCTGGGACGCAAGCCCAGTCGCTCCAGGATTTCGCGCGCCTTCTGGTCGGCTACCCGGCCAGGCACACCGTACAACCGCGCGCCGTATAGCAGGTTTTCGCGCGGGCTGAGTTTCTTAAAGAACGCGGCGTCGACCGATACCCGGTTGATCAGGCGCTTAACCTGCATTTCGTCCTTTTCCACGTCGAAACCAAAGACCGTAATCTGACCTTCATCGGGCAGCAGCAAGGTCGAGAGCAGGCGGATCAACGTCGATTTCCCCGATCCGTTTGGACCAAGTACGCCAAAAATCTCGCGCCGCTGCACCGCAAACGATACATGATCGACAGCGGTGATGATCTCCTTGCCTCGTTTGGCCCGCAGCACAGGCGCTTGCCCGGTGCCGCTGGCAGTTTCTTCATTCTGTCCGTTGGAGACGGATTGGGCACGGAACACCCGCCGCCACCAGGAATCGGACACGACGTTAAAGCGCTTGACGACATCCTCGACGACCAATGCGGGCTGGTTTTCCGGGATAAGCTTCATGGCTCGGTTCCCCTTGTATGTGTTGGTTCAGGCTGTGAGTTGTTCATGTTCGAAAAACTCACGAGTGCTGGGTGCCCTGGCAGGCAAAACACTGTGGGGCACGGGGCGGAAACCACTCGCCGCGCGACAGAAAAGCC